>NZ_JAKWFH010000084.1:0-19333 GCF_029522185.1 Burkholderia sp. IO2
GCTACATTCACTACTACAACCACGAACGCATCAAGCTGAAATTAAATGGGCTGAGTCCCGTGCAATACAGGACTCAGCCCTTGGCCGCTTAGATTTTAACCGTCCAACTTCGTGGGGTCAGTTCAGATCGAGCGGCCGTTTTGCGCTGGTGCGGGGCGCGCGGTGTTCAGCTCGTGCGCTTGCGGATCGCACCCACGACGACGAGCAGCACGATCGCACCGATGATCGACGCGATCCAGCCGGCGCCCTGGCCCGGCGCATACCAGCCGGCGGCGCGGCCGACATAGCCGGCCACCAGTGAGCCGACGACGCCGAGCACGATGGTCATCAGGATGCCCATCTTGTCGTCGCCCGGCTTGAACGCGCGGGCGAGGAGGCCGACGATGAGCCCGACGACCAGGGTTTCGATGAATTGCAGCATGAATGCCTCCTTATAGCCGTTGTCTGTTGACGAAGAGAAGTGGACCGGCGCGGCGCACCGGGGTTCCCGGCGTGGGGAACCCCGGTGCGCCGCGCCGAGTATCGCATGACGCCGTGTCGTGCGGATGTCGGGGCGGCCGGGCAGTGCATGCCGTTCATTGATAGTCGAGCAGGATCTGCGCCGCGGCATGAACGGAACCCCCGCCGATCGTCGCATCCGTTTGCAGGTACGACGCCCGGAGCGGAATCGACGGCGATCCGCCGGTGGCCCGGTTGTAGTTCGTTACCGTGTGCGATTGCCGCAGCGTCAGCGGCTGCCCGGTCGCGGCATCGGCGATATGGACGCCGACGCCGCGGGCCGTGGCGTCGGGACGCAACCGCATGCCGCCGGGCATGCCGACGACCACGTCGTCCAGCGGGGCCAACTGGTATCCGATGCGGTTGTAGCCGGCCGGGCAGTTGTTCAACTGCACGTGGAAATCGGTGGCGCCGGCGGTCGAGCCCACGCCGTTGAAGTCGCGCTTCTGCACTGGCGGCAGCGTGACGTTCTGGTCGGGAACGGAGCACGTTCCGTTGATGAAGCTGACTTTCGCGTCGAGGAAGACTATTGTCGTTTCACCGAGGATGCCGGACTTGTAGTGGATGTAGTAGTACCCGTTGAGGGAGCCCGAATTCAGTGAACCGTCCTTCGGCTGGCGGCTGTCGCGAAACAACTGCACCTCGATCGTGTCGCGCAGTGTTGCTTTCGTCGACGAGACGGCCACCTTGCCGTCAATCAGCATCCGCGTCGACAGGCCGGATACGTTGGTTTCCAGGTCGGGACCGCTGGTGCTGCCCCACACGCTGCCCTTCGAGTTCATCGTGATGTCGGTGATCTGGCATGTGCTCTTGCCGCAAACGTCCTCGGGCGTGAAGTAATAGCGACCTACGACGGTGCCGGGCGTCGCGTTCGACGGGCTCGACAACGTTGACTGCCCGAATGCATAGATGGACGCCGCAGCCGCGTCGGTCGCCAATGCGAAGCATGCGAGCAAAAAGGTTGACGCAACCGCGATCATGTGGCCCGTGCGTCGGGCAGCACCATCACGTGTGCCGCGCAGCTGCACGATGCTTGCCGGGCTCGTCACCCGAGGCGATGCGGACGATGCGTAGAGGGTGGTCATATCGATTCCTTATTGAGTGGCGGCGGTCGTCGCATCGGCTCGGCAGACGCTCGTGACGGTCTGGATGCCCGACGATCGCCGGCGATGGTCGGCGACCGGCAGGTCGTATGCGATTCGACAGATCGAGCGCTGGTCCGCGCCCCACTGAACCGTGAGCGACCCGCTGTCGGCGAGCCCGCGCGCGAGGATCTTGCTCGCTTGAGAAACGACACCGATTTCCTTGCCCGTCTCGTCATACACGGTCGCACCGAACGGCAACGGCGTGCCGTCGGCCTGCGGTGCCTGCACGAGCGCCGCGCGGCCGGTGTCGGTGGCAAACCGGATGAGCGGCACCGCACCGGCGCGCGGCGCGATCTGCCGGCTGGTTTCCTTCAGTTCGACGTCCATCGAGATCCCCTTCGGGTCGAGCGCGACCGTATTGAGGCTGTACGGCGTCAGGTACGGCACGACGGCGTAACCGTTGCTGTCGACCTTGACGCCCGACGCGTTCGTGATGCGCGCGCCGGCTGCACCCGGCGCCTCGACGATCGCGAACGTTTCGGACAACGGCTGCGAGAACGTGATGCCGCCGCGGTGCGCGACCAGCGCGCCGCGCACGCCGAGCGAGCCCTGCTGGAAGTCCGTGCCGGCACCCGCGCTGGCATTGATTTCGGCCATGCGCGTGCGGTACGTGACGTTGGCGCTGCCGTCGGTGACCGAGCTCGACCCGGTCGAATGATTCGCGCTGACGCTGTACGACAACGCGTGATCGTCGCCGAGCGATCCGGACAGCGTCGACTGCAGCCGGGTGCGGCCGAGCGAGTCGTGCGACACGTTGCCGGTGACGGTCACCGGGCGGGCGCGGCCGAACGGGATCGTGACGCTCGCGTAATAGAGCGTGCTCATGTCGCCGCCGGCGTTGCGTTGTCGCGTCGTCGTCAGGTTATAGGACAGGTTGCGGAACTGGTTCGTATAGCCGATCGAATAGTTGACGTCCGAACCGGGGCGGTTCCAGTAGTTCACGGCAGATGCCGTCGCGTTGATGCGGCCGCCGGTCGCGCCGAGGCGCTGCGTCAGCGCCAGCGACGCGCGATGGCGCTGACGCCAACTGGCCGGGCGGCTGTCCCGTGCGGCATCGCGTGCCTGCATTGCATCGTTGAGGCCGAAATAGCCATCCGTCGAATGCCGATACGCGGCAAGGGCGATGTCGGTGCCGGTCGTCTCGACGGATTTCGCATAGCTGACGCGTACGCTCGAACCGCTGTAGCGCTTCTCGCCGGGAATCGAGGTCATGGCATGCGTCACGTCCGTGCCGAATGCGCCGAACGACGTGTTGAGCGCGCCACCCAGCATCGCGGATGCGTAACCGCCGGCAAGCGTGACGCCGCCGTAGGCCGTCAGCAGGTTGGTCAGGCCGCGCTGGTACGTGGCCTGCGCGAACAGCGGCTGGCTCGATCCGTAGGGATTGCGCAGCGCGCCCGCGACGAAGCTGTAGCGGCTGATGCCCGGCCGCAGTGACATCGGCACGGCCGCGTAGGGCACGGAGAACGTATGCACGGAGCCGTCGGCTTCGGAGACCGACACCTCCAGGTCGCCGCCATACCCGGTCGGGTACAGATCGTCGATTTCGAAATTGCCCGGCGCGACCGTCGTTTCGTAGATCGTCACGTCGTTCTGGCGGATCGTCACCTTCGCGTTGCTGTTCGCGATACCGCGCACCACGGGCGCATAGCCGCGCAGCGAGTCGGGCAGCATCCGGTCGTCCGTCGACACGCGCACGCCACGGAACTGCGTCGAATCGAACAGTTCGCCGGACGTGTAGCTTTCGCCGATGACGAGCTGCGACGACAGCGACGGCAGGTCGCGTTGGAGATAGGTCGCGAGATCCTGGTAGTGGCTTTGGCCGCGCGACGACCATGAAAACGAGCCTTCGTGACGAAAGCGCCAGCTGCCGAGATTCACGCCGCCGTTCAGGCCGAGGTAGCCTTGCGTCTGGGTGGTATGCCCGCTGGCCTTCGACGAATAGAGGTTGAAGTTGTAGCCGAGCAGACCGACGGTTTCGCCGGCGGTCCATTGATCGGGGTTCACGTAGCCGCGCGCCTTGCGCGCGAGCGACGCTTGCGGAATCGAGAGCCGCAGTATCTGGCGCGTGAAGTCGAACGCCGCGCTTGCCTCCGGCACGACTTGCTCGATCCGCAGGCATGCGCGCTCGCCGTCGAGCGCCGCGACGATTTCCGGCGCGAGCTTGCCGAAATCGACGCCGACGCGTTCGAGCAGCGTGCGGTCGAAGCACGGCTGGGCGTCGACCGTATCCGGCGCGGCCGCGAAGCGCACGTCGTAGCGGCCGATCCAGTCGGTGCCGACATGGATGTCGGTGGTGTACACGCCCGGGGCCGTGACGTTGCGCTGTGCGAAGCGCGAGACGTCGAAATGCCGGCCCAGGCGATTCTGCATGAATGCGCCATCGAACTCGACTTGCGCGAGCGTGCTCTCGGCGGCGGATTGCGCGGTCGCGCGCCCATCGCTCGACCACGCGCCAACGCAAGCCACCACCACCAAATGGATCGGCTTGATCCTGGGCATGTCGGCCACGGCATGGCGCGGCAGTCGAGTCGTGGTCATGAGCAGTACTCCAGATAGTGTCGAATCGAGCGGATGCGTTGAGCCCGCGCAGTCGCGCGAGCGTGCGCGTGGGCTGCGTGGCGAATGTCGAATCCGGGGATTCAGGGCCGTCTGGTCGGGACGGTGGGAAGAGCGGCGGACGAAAGGGGGAGCGGTCGGACGCGCCCGTGAGGCGCGCTACCGGCTTCGACCGTGCTACGGGGCGATGCTGACCGGACGCTTGACGTCGACGGACCGGCCCCAGTCGTTGATGCTGCCGAATTCGACCGTTGCACCCGCGGCGGGCGCGCCGGCGAGCTGCTTGATCGGGAATCGTTGTGTGCTTCGGGGCAGCACGTAGCCCATGCCGGCGTCATGCTTGCGGCCGGCGGCATTCAGCAGGACGCTGCCCAAATTGACGACGAACGGCGTCGGATTGCTTGCCTCGAGCGCGTAGCCGCCATCCGTGCGAACCACGCGCCAGTCGAGCTGCATCGGCGCATCGTCGGCGCTGCCTGCGAGCCCGTCGGGGCGATACATGATCTTGATACGCGAGCGGACCGCGAGCTGGATGCGGTTCCGGTTGTTTTCCGCGGATGCCTTCGGCGGCACTTCGAGCACGTTCAGCCAGAACAGCGATTCGCGGTCGGCGGGAAGCGGTTCGCCGGTGTGGACGAGGCGCAGCGTCTGGCCGTTGCCGGATTCCATTCGGAAGACCGACGGCGTCAGCGTGAACGGGACGTCGACGTTCTCGGGCAACGCGCTGCTATTGCCGTCGTCGAGCCACGCCTGCACCAGCGCCGGACGCTTGCTGTCGTTCGTGAGTTGGATCGTGACCTCGCGCTCGCTGGACGGGAAGATCACGCGCGTGCCGGCGATCACAACGCTTGCGTCGGCTTGCGACGCGAGTGCGATGACGGCCAGGGTCAGCGTACGGAGGAGCTTCAACGGTTTCATGGGCGGGGAGAGTCGGATCGTTGGAGGAAAGCGGGCGTAAACCGGGGGTGTCCGCACCGCGCGACGCGACGGGGTGGAGATCGCCGACGCGGCGACCTCCACGCGCCGGGCCTTACTGATAGATCAGCGAGTACTCGACGCGCGAGTTGACGTCGCCGGCCTTCACGGCACCGGACGCGTAGTACTCGGCGAAGTAGTCGAGCTTCGCGGTGCCGTCGGAGCCGATGGTGGCGAGTTGCGTGCTGGCCGGGGTCTGGGCGCCGATCGGGACCAGCTTCTGTTGGTCGTCCAGCACGTTGATCTGGACGCCTTCCGCGGCCTTGTCCCCCGCATCGATCGTCAGACGGCCGCTCGACCGATCGACGTTCGTGCCGTTCTCGAAGATGACGCCGACCTTCACCGGATTGTCGTCACCGGTCGTGCAGCCCTTGAGCGCCAGCGAGAATGCGCTGCGAGCGGCGACGGAGCCGACTTCGGCCAGCGCCGTCGTGCTGACCGGCGGCAGCGGGACGGTGAGGTCCGATCCGCCTTCGACGCTGCAGGTCGACGCGATGACTTTGCCGTTGAAGTTGATGGTGCCGTCCGACGCGTGAGCCGCTGACGAGAAGGCGACGCCGGCCGCGACGAGAAGGAACGGAATTGCGCTGCGCTTGAGGTTCTTCATATTTAACAACTCCAAATAAAGTTCGACATTCGAAAGCGCGAGATGAATTTAAAACTACGAATAGCGCATTTCGGCTTGAATTATGGTTGTTATGTAATGATTTTGTAATGTGACGAGTACGAATCGATCCCATCTTTTTACTGGTACGCGTACTAAGTTGTTTGGGTTGCCGATCGCACGCAGGGCGAGGGAGCGGGCAGGCAGGAGGGAGCGGGCGAGCGTGCTCGTCCCGTTACCGAAATCGGCAAGGCACCGATTTCGTTGGTCGCGTTATTCGGTATTCGTCAATCGCAGCGGATCGACGCGGGCACGACCGGCCGACGGACGACGTTGCGGGAGACGAGGGTCATGCAACGCTTGTACGTTCGGCCGGTCGCGCTATCGCGGGGCGACGGGAGTCAGGCCGCGGGGGCGCCGGCGACCGGGTCGAGACGGCGGTAGCCTTCGGTCGCATTCAGCAGCGTGCGCGTGTAGTCGCGAGCGACCCGTCCGGCGCGCACGTCCTCGATCCGCAGCTGCTCGACGATCTCGCCGTGCTGCATCACCGCGACGCGCTGGCACAGGAAGCCGATCACCGCGAGGTTGTGGCTGACGAGGATCATCGTCAGGTTGCGTTCGCGATGCAGGCGGCGCAACAGGTTCAGGATCTCGGCCTGCACCGACACGTCGAGCGCGGACGTCGGCTCGTCGAGCAGCAGCACGCGCGGCTCGACGATCAGCGCGCGGGCGATCGCAACGCGCTGCCGCTGGCCGCCGGACAACTGGTGCGGATAGCGGAAGCGGAACGCCGGGCCGAGGCCGACTTCGGACAGCGCGCGGGCGATCCGCGCATCGGCGTCGCCGATCGCGTGGATCGACAGCGGCTCGCGCAGCGTCTGGTCGACGGTGAAGCGCGGATGCAGCGATGCATACGGATCCTGGAACACCATCTGCACGTGGCGGCGGAACGCGCGATCGGGCGTGCCGCCCACCGGGCGGCCGTCGATCGACAGGCTGCCGGACGCGAGCGGCACGAGGCCCGTCAGCGCCCGCAGCAGCGTCGACTTGCCGGAGCCCGATTCGCCGACCAGCCCGAACACTTCGCCGTCGCGCACCGCGAAGCTCGCGTCGCGCACGGCGTCGACGTGACCCGTGCGGGTCGGGAAACGGATCGATGCATGATCGACGTCGATCATCGTGCGGCCTCCTGTCGATCGGTTCTCGCGGCGGCCGGCGGCGCGGGCTCGAGCCATGCCGGGTCACGCCGCAGCACCGGCAGTTCGTCGGGCGGGTCCGCGAGCGGCGGGTTCGCCGCGAGCAGCCCGCGCGTGTAGGGATGCGTGGCGTCGCGCAGGTCGCGCGCGGCGCAGGTCTCGACCACGCGGCCCGCATACATCACCGCGACGCGGTCGCAGAACGACATCACGAGCGGCAGGTCGTGGCTGATGAACATCAGGCCCGTGCCGTGCCGCGCGATCATCGCGTCGAGCACCGCGAGCACCTGCATCGACACCGCGACGTCGAGCGCGGAGGTCGGTTCGTCGGCGATCAAGAGGCGCGGGCCGGTCGACACCATCATCGCGATCATCACGCGCTGGCCCATGCCGCCCGACAACTCGTGCGGATACGCATCGGCGACGCGCGCCGGGTCGCGGATCTGCACGGCCGCGAGCGCGTCGACGATCCGCTCGCGCAGCGCACGGCCGCGCAGGCCCGGCTCGTGCAGCCGGAACGCCTCGCCCATCTGCTTCGCGACCGTCATCACCGGGTTCAGCGAATATTTCGGGTCCTGCAGGATCATGCCCATCTGGCTGCCGCACAGGCGCCGGCGCTCGCGCGGCGACATCGCGAGCAGGTCGTGGCCCGCGAAGCGCATCGTGCGCGCCGACCAGCGCGCGGCGTCGGGCAGCAGGCCGAGCAGCGCGCGGCCGGTCAGCGACTTGCCGGAGCCCGATTCGCCGACGATGCCGAGCCGCTCGCCCGGCGCGAGCGTCAGCGACAGGTCGCGCACGGCGTCGGTGACGCTGCCGTCGTGCCCGCGGAAACCGATCTTCAGCCCGTCGATCTCGCAGAGCGGTGCCGGCGCGGCGGTGGAATGCATCGGCATGTCACGCTCCATGGCGGGGATCGAAGACGTCGCGCAGCCCGTCGCCGAGCAGGTTGAACGCGAGGCTCACGAGCAGGATCGCGATGCCGGGCAGCGTCGCGACCCACCACGCGTCGAGCAGCACGTTGCGGCCCGACGCGACCATGAAGCCCCACTCGGGGCTCGGCGGCTGCGCGCCGAGGCCGAGAAAGCCGAGGCCCGCGACGGTCAGGATGATGCCGGCCATGTCGAGCGTCGCGCGCACGATCACCGACGACATGCACAGCGGCATGATGTAGCGCAGCAGGATGCGCGGGCCCGACGCGCCTTGCAGCCGCGCCGCGTGGATGTAGTCGGCCTGCGCGATGCGGATCGTTTCGGCGCGCGCGAGCCGCGCATACGCGGGCCACGCGGTGATCGAGATCGCGACGACCGCGTTGATCACGCCGGGGCCGAGCGCGGCCGCGAACGCGAGCGCGAGCACGATCTTCGGGAATGCGAGCGCGATGTCGGTGATGCGCATCAGCACGCTGTCGACGAAGCCGCCGCAATAGCCGGCCGTGGTGCCGATCAGCAGGCCGATCGGCACGACGATCACGACGACCAGCAGCGCGATGCCGAGCGTCAGGCGCGACCCGGCGATCAGCCGCGAGAGGATGTCGCGGCCGAGCTGGTCGGTGCCGAACCAGTGCGACGGCGAGCCGGGCGGCAACAGCCGGTCGGACAGCACCTGGCGCAGCGGATCGTGCGGCATGATCAGCGGGCCGACGATCGCGACCGCGATCAGCGCGACCAGGATCGCGAGCCCGAACAGGTTGAGCGGATTCGTGGCGAACCGGCGCCAGCGCCGGTACGCGAGGCCGAATGCGGCCTGCGAGCGCGACGCGGGCGCGTCGGACAGCAGCCACGCGTGCAGGGAGAGACGCTCGGCGCTCATGGTTGGACGACCTTCGGCATGGACGATGAAAGAAGCAGGGGGGAAGCGGTCATGTCGGAGCGGCCCTCAGCGCGCACGCGGATCGAACACGCGGTACAGCGCGTCGGTCAGCAGGTTGACGGTGATGAACATCGCGCCGATCACGAGCGTCGCGCCGAGCACCGCGTTCATGTCGGCGTTCAGCAGCGCGCCGGTCAGGTACGAGCCGAGCCCCGGCCACGCGAACACGATCTCGGTCAGCACCGAGCCTTCCAGCAGGTTGCTGTACGTGAGCGCGATCACGGTCAGGAGCGGCACCGCGATGTTGCCGAACGCATGCCGCCAGATCACGCGTCGCTCGGACAGGCCCTTCGCGCGCGCGGTGACGATGTATTCCTGGTTCAGCTGGTCGAGCATGAACGAGCGCGTCATGCGGCTGAGATACGCGACCGAGTAGTAGCCGAGGATCGCGGCCGGCAGCGCGATGTGCGACACCGCGTTGCGGAAGACGTCCCACTCGCCCGCGAGCGCCGCGTCGAGCAGCAGGCTGCCGGTGCGCGGGTCGACCATGCCGTCGTAGACGGGATCGAGCCGGCCGGGGCCGCCGACCCAGTGCAGCCGCGCATAGAACAGCAGCAGCCCCATCAGCCCGAGCCAGAACACCGGGACCGAATTGCCGATCAGCCCGACGAAGCGCGCGATGTGATCGATCGGGCGGTTGTGCTTCACGGCGGCCGCGACGCCGAGCGGCACGCCGATCGCGATGCCGATCAGCGTCGCGATGGTCGCCAGTTCGAGCGTGGCCGGGAACACGCGCTTGATGTCGTCGAGCACCGGGTTCGCGGTCAGCAGCGACACGCCGAGATTGCCGTGCAGCACGTCGCGCGCATAGATCAGGAATTGCGTGACGAGCGGCTTGTCGAGCCCGAGCGCGATGCGCTCGGCCGCGTACGCCTCGGCCGACGCGCGATCGCCGAGGATCGCGAGCACGGGATCGATCGGCACCTTGCGGCCGATCACGAACGTCAGCGCGAGCAGCCCGGCGAACGTGACGGCGAGCGTGAGCGCCCAGCGCAGCACGCGCAGCGCCCAGCGCACGGCCGGGCGCCGCGCGGGCAGCGTGCGCAGTGCTTCGAGGGAGGAGGCGGGAGTCGACATGCGGCGAATCTTATTGCTTCTTCAGGTTGCGGTACGAGACCAGATCGTTGATCGGCCCGACTTCGAGCCCGCTCACGCCGGGCCGCGTCGCGACCTGCGCGACTTTCTCGAACATGATCACGAACGGCGAGCGTGCGAGCACTTCCTTCTGCATCGCCTGATACAGTTGCGCGCGTTTCGCGGCGGTCGGTTCGGCGAGCGCGGTGTCGGTTTCCTTCGTCAGTTGCGGGATGTCCCAGCTGTTGCGCCAGGCCAGCATTTTATAGCTCGACTTGTCGGTGTTGTCCGGATTCCACGCAAAACCCTGCGCGTTGCTGTGCGGATCGATGTAGTCGGCCGACCATTCGCCGATGTAGATGTCGTGCTGGCGCGCGCGGTATTTCGCGAGCGTCTGCTTGTTGTCGCCGGGGATCAGCTGCACCTTGATGCCGGCCTGCGCGAAGTTCGCCTGCACGGCCTGTGCGATCTCCGTGTACGGATAGTCGTTGCGCACGTCCATCGTCACCGAAAAGCCGCCGGGCACGCCGGCCTTCGCGAGCAGCGCCTTCGCCTTCGCGATGTCGAGCTTGTACGGGTTCGTGTTCAGCGCACCGAGGAAGCCCTCGGGCAGGAAGGTCTGGTGCACCTTGTAGGTCGTCTTCACGACGTTGCCCTGGATCCCCGCATAGTCGACGAGCCATTTCAGCGCTTCCTGCACGTCGGGTTTCGCGAGCGTCGGGTTCTTCGTGTTCAGGCCGAGATACAGCAGCGTCGCCTGCGGCGAGGCCGCTACCTTCGCCTTGCCCGACTTCACGACCGACGCCAGATCGTCGGGGCTCAGGTCGCGTGCCGCGTCGACGTCGCCGTTCTCCAGCAGCAGGCGCTGGCTCGCGGCTTCGGGCACGTGGCGCAGCACGATGCGCTTCATCGCGAGCGGCAGCCGGTAGCCGTCGAAGCGCTGCAGCACGACGCTGTCGCCGGCCGTCCACTTGACCAGCCTGTAGGCGCCGGAGCCCGCTTCGTTGGTTTTCAGCCAGCCGTTGCCGAAGTCGTTGCCCTGCTGGTGCGACAGCAGCAACTTCTTGTCGAGCACCGATGCGGGCCACGAACCGAGCACGTTCAGCACGAAGGTCGGCGCGTACTTGCGGTCGGTCGTGACCGACACCGTCGCGTCGTCGAGCTTCTTCACGTTCGCGACGACGTTCGCCTTCGTGAGGCCGATGCCGGTCAGCACGGCGGCCGGCCCCTTGTCGAGCAGCACCGCGCGCTGGATCGACCACGCGACGTCGTCGGCCGTCAGCGGGTTGCCCGAGTGGAACTTCAGGCCGGTGCGCAGCTTGAACGTATAGGTCAGGCCGTCGGGGCTCACGGTCCATGACTGCGCGACGTCGCCGTTGAATTTCGACGGATCGCGCAGGTCGACGCGCACGAGCCGGTCGTACGTGTTCGCGACGTATTCCTCCGGCACCAGCTCGTAGATCTCGCCCGGATCGAGCGTCGTGAATTCGTCGAGCAGCGTGGCCATCACGAACATGTCCTTCGGCGTTTCCGCATGCGCGGCGGCAAGCGGAACGGCGGCGAATACGGACGCGGCGGCCAGCGCCGCGACGAGCCGGGAGGTCGGGAATGTCATGTGCGCTTCTCCATCTGTCGTTTGAGTCGTTGAACGTGGACGTGCATGAAAAAGGAGGCGTGGATCGTCGTTACATCAGGCGCCACGGGCCGCTCGCCGCATTGTCGATCTGCGGCAACGCGCGCGAGCCGGGCAGTTCGTAGTGCCACCATTCGCTGTCGATGTGCGCGAAGCCGGCCGCATGCATCACGCCGAGCAGCAGCAGGCGGTTGCGTTGCACGTGCTCGGGCAGCCCCGCGTGAAAGTGGCCCGATGCGGCGACCATCTCGTCGAAGCCGGTGCCCATGTCGAGCGGCGCGCCGTTCGCGCCGATGAGCGTCAGGTCGAGCGCGGTGCCGCGGCTGTGATTCGAGCCGCGGCCGAGGTCGGCGACGAAGTTCGGATCGGGCAGGAAATCCCACAGCACCTGCTGCGCCTGCGGCGGCCGGTAGGCGTCGTAGAGGCGCAGCGTGAAGCCGGCCTGCGCGGCGACCTCCACCGCGCGGCGCAATGCGGCTTCGGCGGGCTCGAGCAGCAGGCAGTGCGCGTTGCGGTAGATCGGCTTGCCGGTCAGGTTGCGGTCGGTCGCGTAGACGAGATCGATCTCGACGCGATGCGTGGCGGGCGTGATTTCGACGAGGCGGTGATCGTTCATCGGCAGGGTGGGCTCGCTCAGGATTCGAACTGGTCGAACGTGCGCTGCAGTTCGCGGTTGCGCGCGACGCGCCGGTCGATCGCGGGGCCGAGGCGATCGACCACGGCCGTGATCAGCAGGTTGAACAGGCAGGTGAGCGGCGCGAGCGAATCCCAGAACTGGCCGACGTCGGTCTTCACCTGCAGCAGATCGGCCGGCCATTCGCGCGCCCACGGGCACGACAGGTCGGTCACCAGCGCGAACGGCTGCCCGCGTTCGGCGGCCGCCTGGCAATAGCGGCGCGCGCTGCGCGAATACGCGCGCGTATCGGTGACGACGCAGTACGGATGCTCGAATTCGGAGTTCAGCGAATCGACGTACGAGCCCGACTGGCCGTCGGAATAGAACACGCGCGGGCGCAGGTATTCGAGGTAGCTGCTGAATGCGTTGCTGATGCCGCGGGTCGACTGGATGCCGAGGATGAACACCGCGTCGGCATGCGCGATCCGGTCGGCGACCTGCGCGAACACCGGGCCTTCGGCCAGGCGGTACACGTGGCGGATCGCGTCGAGCTCGCGTTCGAGCGACGACGCCAGCGTGCCGGCGCTGCCGGCGCTGCCGTTGCCGCCGTTGCGTTCGGCCGATGGCGTGCCGGCGATGCGGCGGTATTCGTCGAGCCGGTCGGTGATCATCCACGGGCGATCGCCGCCGCCGCGCAGTTCGCGCTTCAGATCGTCGAGATTCCGGTAACCGACGCTGCGCAGGAAACGTCCGACCGAAATGCCGCTGGTGCCGGTCTGCTGCGCGATCTGGTCGGCGGTTTCGAGCCCGAGCCGATCGAGGTTCGCGAGCATGTAGCTCGCGATGCGCTTCGCGGTCGGCGTCAGCTCGGCAAAGCGGGATTCGACGGTATGGGCGAAGGCACAGGTCATCGAGCTGTTAGATCGTTGTCATTTAGTGATTTGATGTCATCTATCTGACAAAGCCAAAATCATTCACGCCAGCGGATAAAAACTATCAGGTGGCGGTGAGCGATAGCGGGCTTGGCGTGCGTGCAACGACTGGGGGAGCTACGCACTGGCGGGTGGAAATATTTCTGACAGGAATATTTTACGTTTATCTCTATCAGAGATAATTTGCGTTTATGCCTGTCGGAGATATACTGCATGGATCGCATACAGGACTCCAGCCGTGAATCTCATCGTCAATACCCCTGCTCAACTGGGCGAAATCCTGTCGTCCGCGCGTCAGGCCAAGGGGCTGACGCAAGCCGAAGCGGCGGCGCGCATCGGCGTCGGCCAATCGCGCCTGTCGTCGCTGGAAACGCTCCGCACCGAAAGCCTGTCGCTCAAGCAGTTGCTCGAACTGACCGCGCTGTACGGTCTCGAGCTCAGCATCCGCACGAAGGACGGGCGCGACGCTGCCAACGTCGAGTGGTAATCGGTGGGACGCAAATCGCACAGCCGCGCGCTATCGATCTGGGCCAATGGCGTGCGGGTCGGAATCTGGCGGATTCCCGCGCGCGGCGACATGGAGCTGCTGTACGACGCCGGCTGGAAACAGTCGGATGCAGGCCGCCCGCTGTCGCTGTCGCTGCCGTTCGGCGTCGGTGATGCGCCGTTGCGCGGCGAGCGCGTCAATCACTACTTCGATAATCTGCTGCCCGACAGCGACGCCATTCGGCGCCGGCTTGCGTCGCGGTTCGGCACGGCGACGACCGAGCCGTTCGATCTGCTCGCCGCGCTTGGCCGGGACTGCGTCGGCGCGGTGCAGTTGCTCGGCGAGGATGAAACCCCGGCCGGCCATGACCGGATCGACGGTACGCCGTTGTCCGACGACGACGTGGCGCATGTGCTCGATCAGGCGAGCGGGGCGGCGGGCGGTGCGCAGGACGACGACGACTTCCGCCTGTCGCTGGCCGGCGCGCAGGAAAAGACCGCGCTGCTGTTTCACGACGGGCGATGGATGCGTCCGCATGGCGCGACGCCGACCACGCATATCCTCAAGTTGCCGCTCGGGCTGGTCGGCAACAAGCGTGCGGATCTGACGACTTCCGTCGAAAACGAGTGGCTGTGCCTCGCGATCCTGCGCGCGTTCGGCCTGCCGACGGCGGATGCCGACATCGTGCGTTTCGGCGAACACAAGGTGCTGTCGGTCGCGCGCTTCGATCGCGCGCTGCATCGTGACGGCGGCCGGCTGTTGCGCTTGCCGCAAGAGGATTTCTGCCAAGCGCTCGGCGTGCCGCCGCATCTGAAATACGAATCGCAGGGCGGCCCCGGCGTGCCCGATCTGGCCGGCATCCTGCGCCGGTCGGAAACGGCGCAGGCCGACCTCGACACGCTGTTCACCGCATTGGTGGTGTTCTGGATGCTTGCCGCACCGGACGGGCATGCGAAGAACTTCAGCCTGCGCCTGCTGCCGGGCGGCCGCTTCCGTCTGACGCCGCTCTACGACGTGATGTCGATCTGGCCGGTCGAAGGGGATGGCGCGAACCAGTGGTCGTGGCACAAGGCGAAGCTCGCGATGGCCGTGCACGGTAAGCGCAAGCACTATGCGATGCGCGACATCACGCGCCGGCACTTCACTGCGATGGCGGAGCATTGCCTGCTTGGCGATATCGCGACACCGATCGTCGAACGACTCATTGCAATGACGCCACATGTGATCGAATCGGTCGGCGCGGCGCTGCCGGCCGGGTTTCCGGCAAGGATCGCCGAACGCATTCTCGGCGGATTGCGCTTCGCCGCGCAGCGACTCGCCGACATGCCGCGGGAGTGACGCGGGCCCGGTCCCGGCCGGGCAGGTGAAAGCCGGCGCATCCGTATTTTTCCGTTCCGGGTGGCGCGCCAGGCCACCTGAATCGATGGCAGTGGGCTGCCATCGCGCGGTGCGCATATCGATTTCTTTTCCTCGCCATTCATCCCCTGCTGCATCGCAATAATTACAAAATTAAAGTCGATCAGATTAAATCATTAATTCATCTTAATAATTCATTTAATTTTTAGATGAATCTGGATTTAACTTGCGTCACGGGATGTTTGATTTTCGGTAATTCGAAGAAACAGCAAGTGTTCCGTAATGGAAATTCTCTCGATTGCAGGGATGAAGAGGAAATCATGACGAATCTTTCTCGACGCAAGATGCTGGCCGGTACGGCCGGCGCCATCGCCGCCGCGGGCATCGCGGTATCGGCCAAGGCCGCCTCGTTCGGCAATCCGGACAGTCCGCCGGAAGGCGCGGTGAATGCCCGTAACCGCCAGAGCCTGACCGACCCGGGGCCAAAAAATCCGGCCATTGCCAATCAATTCCCGTCTTTTCAGGATCCGCCGGCCACCGATATCAACGGGATGCCGTTATTCTGGGCGTCTTTCAATAATGCTCATAAACGCATTCAAAATGGCGGATGGGCGCGCGAAGTGACGCAGGACGATTTTGCGATTTCCGAAACCATTTCCGGCGTCAACATGCGGCTGACGCGCGGCGGCATTCGCGAGATGCACTGGCACCAGCAGGCCGAGTGGGCCATCATGCTCGACGGCCGTTGCCGGATCACGGTGCTCGACGAACTCGGGCGGCCGTCGGTGCAGGACGTCAAGACCGGCGATCTCTGGTATTTCCCGCCCGGCCTGCCGCATTCGCTGCAGGGCCTCGGCAGCGACGGCGCCGAATTCCTGCTCGCGTTCGATAACGGCCGCGCCTCGGAATTCAACACGCTGTTGCTGACCGACTGGATCGCGCATACGCCGCCCGACGTGCTCGCGCTCAACTTCGGCGTGCCGGCCGACGCGTTCAGGAACGTGCCGCTCGACAACCTGTGGATCTTCCAGGGCGACGAACCGGGCCCGCTCGCGGACGCGCAGCGCGCATCCGCCGCATCGGCCGGTGCGCCGCCGCATCCGTTCATCTTTTCGCTCGGCGACATGAAGCCGGTCAAAAAGACGCGCGGCGGCGAGGTGCGGATCGCGGACAGCACCAACTTCAACGTGTCGACGACCGTCGCGGCGGCACTCGTCACCGTGCATCCGGGCGGCATGCGCGAACTGCACTGGCACCCGAACGCCGACGAATGGCAGTACTACCTGCAGGGCGAGGCGCGGATGACGGTGTTCGACACGGGGCCGAAGGCGCAGACGGCCGATTTCCGCGCGGGCGACGTCGGCTATGTGAAGAAGAGCCTCGGGCACTACGTGCAGAACACCGGCCAGACCGACCTCGTGTTCCTCGAGATCTTCAAGACCGACCGCTATGCGGAGGTGTCGTTGTCCGACTGGCTCGCGCATACGCCGCCGAAGCTCGTCGAAGCGCACCTGAACGTCGCGCCGGACGTGATCGCGCAGTTTCCGCGCAATCGTCCCGACGTCGTGCCGCTGTAACGCGGTCTTCGCACAGCGCCGCGACCGGCAGGCGGCATGCCGGCCACGGTGCCCGCTCCCGAATCAGTCTGCGTCATTCGAACGGAAACTCCACCATGCTTCCCGTCCCGAGCAAACCTGCCGGCGGCCTTGCGCTGCCGGGCCTGTCCACCGAGCACACCGACGGCGCGGCGCGCGCCGCGCTGGAAGGGCGCCGCACCGGCGTCGCCGCGCTGCTGCCGTTCGTCGGCCCGGCCGTGATCGCGTCGATCGGCTACATGGACCCCGGCAACTTCGCGACCAACATCCAGGCCGGCGCCGCGTACGGCTACCGGCTGCTGTGGGTCGTGCTGGCCGCGAACGCGATCGCGATGCTGTTCCAGGCGATGTCGGCGAAGCTCGGCATCGTGACCGGCCGCAATCTCGCCGAACTGTGCCGCGACCGTTTCCCGGTGCCGGTCGTGTGGGGCATGTGGATGGCTTCCGAGATCGCCGCGATGGCGACCGATCTCGCCGAATTTCTCGGCGGCGCGCTCGCGTTCGGGTTGTTGTGCCATTCGTCGCTGTTCGCGGGGATGATCGCGACCGCGTGCGCGACCTGCGCGATCCTCGCGCTCGAAAAGCGAGGCTTCCGGCCGCTGGAAGCGGCGATCGCGGCGCTGGTCGGCGTGATCGGCGCGTGCTATCTCGGCGAACTGCTGATCGCGCCGCAGGACTGGCACGCGGCCGCGTTCCATCTGGTGGTCCCGCAGATTCCGGATCACGCGGCGCTGACGATCGCGGTCGGGATCATCGGCGCGACGATCATGCCGCACACGCTGTATCTGCATTCGGGTCTCACGCAGGATCGCACCGCCCCGCGCGACGACGGAGAGCGGCGGCGGCTCGTGCGGTTCTCGAATCGCGAAGTGGTGGTCGCGCTGGGGCTCGCCGGGTTCGTGAATCTCGCGATGGTGATGATGGCATCGTCGGCGTTTCACGCGACTGCGCCGGGCATGACCGACATCGGCGACGCCTATCACACGCTGATCCCGGTGCTCGGGCCGGCGGCCGGCGCGCTGTTTCTCGTCGCGCTGCTGACGTCGGGCGTGTCGAGCTCGGTGGTCGGCACGATGGCCGGGCAGGTCGTGATGCAGGGCTTCATCCACCGCCGCATGTCGCTCTGGGTGCGGCGCGCGGTGACGATCGCGCCCGCGTTCGTGGTGGTCGCGCTCGGCTGCGACGTCACGCGGGCGATGGTGGCGAGCCAGGTCGTGCTGAGTTTCGTGCTGCCGATGCCGATGATCGCGCTGCTGATACTGTCGGCGCGCGAAGACGTGATGGGCGCTTACGCGCTGCGGATGCCGCTGCGGATCGTCGCCGGCGCGGCGACGGTCGTGATCGTCGGGCTGAATGCGTACCTGGTATGGGCGGCCTTCAATTGAACCGGTGCGGGCCGGCGCTTACTGCTGCATGTCCGGCGCTTCACGCAGCCGCCAGATCGCGTTGCACTGCTGGCCGCCGAGGCTCGTCGCACGCAGCGTGATGACGGCGCCGGCCGCCACCTGGTACCAGAAATGCGCCATCAGTTCGGTGCCCTTGCGCTGCGCGTGGCCGTCGACCCGCACCTCGCACAGCAGCGGCGACGGCGAACCGGACGGATGCGTGACGTAGACGTTCAGCCGTGCGATGTCGCGGGTCGCGGTGAACACGACTTCGTGGTTGCCGCTGCCGACGAGCATCGTGCCGCCCGGTTCGTCGATCGCCTGCAGGTACGCGCCCGCGCTTGTCTCGATCGCGGCGGACGCAACGGTCAGCCCGGCCGAACGCACGTAATCCGCCGCCGCGATGCGGGCGGCGACCGCATCGGACGGCGCCGGCGTGCCGTCCGACAGCGCGAACGGCTGGCCGTCGCGCAGCGAGGCGTCGGTGTGGTTCGCGTAGTAGCGCCACCGGTCGAGGAAGCGGATGTCGCCGGTCATGTGCAACGCACGGATCGGCTCGCCGTGGTACCTGAGCGTCGTCGTGCCGGTGCCCGCGTCGAACGATTCGTGAATGCCGTACTTGCTGACGAAGTTCTGGACCGGGTCGAGCAGCGCCGTTTCGCCTTGCGCGCTCCACAGGTGCAGGAACGTCGTGTCGATGCCGAAGCATTCCTGGAAATCGGTGCCGATGCGGGCGATGCAGTCGCGCAGGTGGTCGGCATAACGCGCCCATGCGTCGGCGGTTCCGGCGACGAGCCCGGCTTGCAGCGCACCGCCGTGGCGCGCGTTGACTTC
The DNA here is from genome assembly GCF_029522185.1 of Burkholderia sp. IO2. Classification (NCBI taxonomy): domain Bacteria; kingdom Pseudomonadati; phylum Pseudomonadota; class Betaproteobacteria; order Burkholderiales; family Burkholderiaceae; genus Burkholderia; species Burkholderia sp. IO2. The sequence continues at coordinate 18,759 of NZ_JAKWFH010000084.1, forward strand.
GTCGACGACGAGGCGCCAGTGATGGTCGCGCCGCTCGCCGATCAGCGGCGTGACGACGAACGTGCAGAACAGCGGGTCGGGGCACACGTGGAGCCGGTCGTCGTCGATCTGCGAGAACAGGTCGAACTGCGGCGCGCAGAACCAGATGTCCGCGTCGTACAGCGCGAGCTTGCGGATCTGCGGATGGCGCGCGCAATACCCGGCGGCCTCGATGAAGCGGCCGACCGGCAGCGCATAGGCGCTCGATGCGTCGATCACGTCGACCGACTGGCTCGCGAGAATCTGCCGTTTGCGTTCGGACAGCCCGTAGCCGATCACCGCGATCCGCCCGTCGTAGCCGGCGTGCCGCAGCGACAGCAGGAACGGCACGAGCATTTCGTACCACGCGCGGTTGTTGTCGTTGATCGCCACGCAGACTGCGTGCTCGCTCGAATGCATGTTGGTGTCCCGTTACGTGTGCCCGGCGCGGTGTCCGCGCGATGCCGGTCATTGTAGATCGCCGCCGCACGGCCCGGCGCAGGCCCCGCGCCGGCTCGGCGGCCCGCGGCGTTGGCCCGCGCGGCGGCGTGGCCGCG
>NZ_JAKWFH010000085.1:0-19084 GCF_029522185.1 Burkholderia sp. IO2
GCGCCGGGCGGGCGGCGGTGTGCGGGGTCGTATCGGCGCCGGGGCGCCGGCGGCCTCGCGTTCGCGCTTGCCGCGCGCCACCGGTCGCTCCGCGTTGCCGGCCGCCCGGCGGCCGGCGCGCTGGCCTGACTGCCGGCCCAGGCGCTGGTCCAAGCGAATCCGGCCCACTGGCCCTACCTGCGGTAAATCGGCCTGCCTACACTTTCCTCGACAGATCGCCGCATGGAAGCATCTGCACACGATCGACCCGAAGAGAACGATCAGGAGACAGGCATGACCAACAGGCAGTCGGCAGCATCCGCCCGCGCGGCGGACACGCGCCCCGCATCAGTCAGTCGAATCGCCTCGCGCGCCGGTTGCGGCGCAACGGGCATGCCCGCAACGGAGGGCTGACCATGTCGACCCCTTCCATCGAACGCACCACGAGCGGCTTCGCCGGCGGCCGGCCGAACGACACGCGTTACGACCCGACCTACGATCCGCTCGTGTCGCCGGGCCCCGGCTGCGGCAAGCAGTACGCGCCGACCTACTGGGTCGCGACGGCCGGCACTCCGCCGGCCGACGACGGCCCCGTCACGCGCGATCTCGACGTCGACGTCGCGATCATCGGCGCCGGCTATACGGGCCTCGCGACCGCGCTGTGCCTCGCGCGGGATCACGGCATCAAGGCCGTCGTGCTCGAGGCCAACCGCACCAGCTGGGGCTGCAGCAGTCGCAACGGCGGGCAGGGGCAGAACGCGTCGGGCCGGCTGTCGCGCTCGCAGTGGATCGAGCGCTGGGGCAAGGACGTCGCGCTGAAGATGCACGACGAGATTCTCGAAGGCTTCGAGCACTTCAAGTCGCTCGTATCGGAAATCGACTGCGATCCGCAGCCGGGCGGCCATTTCCTGATCGCGCATCGCCCGCGTATCATGGCGAAGCTCGCGGCCGAGGCGAAGGTGTGGAAGGACGTGTTCGGCTATCCGTCCGAACTGCTGAGCGCGGAGACGTTCCGCCGCGAATTCATCAACGACCACGAGGCGGCCGGCGCGCTGCACGAGCCGGAAGGCATCGGCATCCATGCGCTGAAACTCGCGTTCGGCTACCTGCGTCTCGCACGCGAAGCCGGCGCGAAGGTGCATACGAGCAGCCCCGTGCTCGGCTTCGAGACGATCGACGGCGTGCACCACCTGCGCACGCCGGGCGGCGTGGTGCGGGCTCGCGCGGTCGGCATCGCGACCGGCGCGTACACCGCGCAGACGCTGCATCCGTCGCTGCGCAGCAAGGTGATGCCGATCCTGTCGAATTCGATGGTCACGCGGCCGCTGACCGACGCCGAGATCGATGCATGCAACTTCCGCACGACGCAGGTGCTGACCGACACGCGCACGCTGCGCTTCTACTATCGTTTCCTGCCCGATCGCCGGCTGCAGATCGGCAGCCGCAGCGCGATCACCGGCGACGATGCGCCGAACCCGCGCCACCTCGATTTGCTGAAGGAAGGCATGGCGCGCAAGTTTCCGGCGCTGCGCGGCGTCGAGATCGATTACTCGTGGTGGGGCTGGGTCGACGTGAGTCACGACATGATGCCGCGCGTGTGCCAGCCCGATCCGCGGCAATCCGTGTACTACGCGCTCGGCTACGGCGGCAACGGCGTGTCGTATTCGCAGCAGGCCGGCCGTCGGCTCGCCGAGCAGATCGCGGGGAAGGGCGCACGCCAGGCGCTGCCGATCTTCACGTCGCCGTTGCCCGGTCACCCGTTCGCGCCGTTCCGGCGTATCGGGCAGCGGATGCTCTACCTGTCGTACTTCAGGAACGACGAAAAGCCCTGAGCGCGGGGCGCACCACCCGGCGCGACGCAAGACCGCGCGCGCCGGGCAACCCGACACAATAAAAGCCACAGAAATCCGTGCGGCCGGGGCTGCAGGTGCCCCTGCACGCGCCGTCGCCGGCGGCGCCCGCGTTCACCCGAAGGTGACGCGGGCGGCGCCGGACAACTGGATATGGAGAAGACATGCAACCCTCGATGAACCAGAGTGACCTGAAGTGTGGGCTCAAGCAGCGCCACATGACGATGATCGCGCTTGGCGGCGTGATCGGTGCCGGGCTGTTCGTCGGCAGCGGCGTGGTGATTCAGCAGACCGGGCCGGCCGCGATCCTGTCGTTCCTGATCACGGGCGGGCTGGTCGTGCTCGTGATGCGGATGCTCGGCGAGATGGCGTGCGCGATGCCGGCCGTCGGCTCGTTCTACGAGTACGCGCGGCTCGCGTTCGGCAACTGGCGCGGGCCCGGCAGGATGGCGGGCTTCCTGACCGGCTGGATGTACTGGTATTTCTGGGTGATCGTCGTCGCGCTGGAAGCGGTCGCGGGCGCCAGGCTGATCCAGTTCTGGCTGCCCGACACGCCGGCGTGGATCATCAGTCTCGCGCTGCTGGTCGTGCTGACGCTCACGAACCTGATCTCGGTCGGCAGTTACGGCGAATTCGAATTCTGGTTCTCGTCGATCAAGGTCGGCGCGATCGTCGTGTTCCTGTTCCTCGGCGGCCTCTACGTGCTCGGCATGTGGCCCGCGTCGATGCACACGACGGCCGTGCTGCCGACGCTGCTCGGTCACGGCGGCTTCATGCCGCTCGGCATCGGGCCGGTGATGAGCGGGGCGGTCGCGGCCACCGGGTTCTACTTCGGCGCGGAAATCGTCACGATCGCGGCGGCCGAGGCGAAGGAGCCGGCCAAGGCGGTTGCGAAGGCAACCAACTCGGTGATCACCCGCGTGCTGGTGTTCTACGTCGGCTCGGTCGCGCTCGTCGTCGCGCTGGTGCCGTGGAATTCCGCGCAGATGGCCACGCCGTACGTGAGCGCGCTGGAAGTGATGGGCCTGCCGGCCGCCGCCAACGTGATGAACGCGATCGTGCTGACCGCCGTGCTGTCCGCGCTCAACTCGGGCCTCTATGCGGCCTCGCGGATGCTGTTCGCGCTGACCCGCCACGGCGACGCGCCGGCCGCGCTCGCGAAGGTCAACAAGCGCGGCGTGCCGGTGCGCGCGATCCTGCTCGGCACGGTGTTCGGCTACGTGTCGGTCGTGATGTCGTACGTGTCGCCCGATACCGTGTTCGCGTTCCTCGTCAATTCGTACGGCACCGTCGCATTGTTCGTGTACGTGCTGATCGCGTTCTCGCAACTGCGCCTGCGCAAGCGTCTGGACCCGGTCGCCGCCAGCAAGCTGCGCGTGAAGATGTGGGCGTACCCGTACCTGACCTGGGTCGCGATCATCGGCATGGTCGGCATCCTCGTCGCGATGGCGTTCATCCCGGATCAGCGCAAGCCGCTCTGGCTCGGCGTCGCGAGCCTCGGCGTACTCGTCGTCGCGTACGGGCTGACGCGCCGCGGCCGCCGCGAGCATCTCGACGACAGCGAACTGCTCGCGTATCCGCCGCGTTGACGGGCGGCACCGCATGGCGCCGAAGGCCCGGTGCATGCGCCGGGCCTTCGCGCATGCGGCCCGCGGGGGAGCCGGCGCAACTATCGGGCCGACCGATAGCACCGATCAGAGGATGCGACTTTATGTCGGGCGCCGGCCGGCATAGCATGGATGAACCGATTCACCGGTGCGCGGCAACGACGCGCACCGTCATCCGCGAACGAGGACAGACGATGGAACATCGGGCACGCGAGCGCGACGAGCAGGCCGAGATCAAGACGACGACCTGCTACATGTGCGCATGCCGCTGCGGCATCCGCGTACACCTGCGCGACGGCGAAGTACGCTATATCGACGGCAATCCGCACCATCCGCTGAACCAGGGCGTCATCTGCGCGAAAGGTTCGTCGGGGATCATGAAGCAGTACTCGCCCGCGCGGCTCACGCAGCCGCTGATGCGCAAGCCGGGCGCGGAGCGCGGCGATGCGCAGTTCGAGCCGGTGTCGTGGGAGGTCGCGTTCGACGTGCTCGAAAAGCGCCTGTCGCACCTGCGCGCGACCGATCCGAAGCGTTTCGCGCTGTTCACGGGCCGCGACCAGATGCAGGCGCTCACCGGCCTGTTCGCGAAACAGTTCGGTACGCCGAACTATGCGGCGCACGGCGGGTTCTGCTCCGCGAACATGGCGGCCGGGATGATCTACACGATCGGCGGCTCGTTCTGGGAGTTCGGCGGCCCCGATCTCGACCGCGCGAAGCTGTTCTTCATGATCGGCACGGCGGAGGATCATCATTCGAATCCGCTGAAGATCGCGCTCGGCAAGTTCAAGCGCGCGGGCGGCCGCTTCATCGCGATCAATCCGGTGCGCACCGGTTACGCGGCGATCGCCGATGAATGGATTCCGATCCGCCCCGGCACCGACGGCGCGCTGTTCATGGCGCTGATGCACGAGTTGATCGCGCGCGATGCGTTCGACCACGAATTCGTGTCGCGCTTCACGAACGCGGCGGAACTGGTCGACCGGCGCGACGGCGCCGACACGTTCGGGCTGTTCGTGCGCGACGCCGACGCGCCGGAGGTCAACCCGCTGTATCCGCAGAACCGGATGTGGTGGGACACGAAGACGAACCGCGCGGTGCTGCACCACACGGATGGCGCGGAGCCGGCGCTCGACGGCCGCTATACGCTCGACGACGGCACGCCGGTCGCGCCGTCGTTCACGCTGCTGCGCGAACAGGTGGCCGCTTGCACGCCCGAATGGGCGGCCGACATCACCGGCATCGCGGCCGACACGATCCGCCGCCTTGCCCGCGAGATGGAGACGGTCGCGCGCGAGCAGGCGATCGAGCTGCCGGTGCGCTGGACCGATTCGTGGGGCCAGGCGCACGAATCGGTGAAGGGCGTGCCGATCGCGTTCCACGCGATGCGCGGGCTGGCCGCGCATTCGAACGGCTTCCAGACGATCCGTGCGCTCGCGGTGCTGATGTCGCTGCTCGGCACGATCGACCGGCCGGGCGGCTTTCGCCACAAGGCGCCGTATCCGCGCGCGGTGCCGCCGTCGGCGAAACCGCCGAACGATCCCGACCAGATCAAGCCGAACACGCCGCTCGCGAGCGGCCCGCTCGGCTGGCCGGCCGGCCCCGAGGACCTGTTCGTCCATCCGGACGGCACGCCCGCGCGGCTCGACAAGGCGTTCTCGTGGGAATACCCGCTCGCGGTGCACGGGCTGATGCATTCGGTGATCACCAATGCATGGCGCGGCGATCCCTATCCGATCGATACGCTGCTGATCTTCATGGCCAACATGGCGTGGAATTCGTCGATGAATACGACGGAAGTGCGCAAGATGCTGGTCGACAAGCGCGCCGACGGCGAATACCGGATTCCGTTCCTGGTCGTGTGCGATGCGTTCGCGTCGGAGATGACCGCGTTCGCCGACCTGATCCTGCCCGACACGACCTACCTCGAACGGCACGACGTGATGTCGGTGCTCGACCGGCCGATCTCCGAATTCGACGGGCCGGTCGATTCGGTGCGCGTGCCCGTCGTGCCGCCGACCGGCGAGTGCAAGCCGTTCCAGGAAGTGCTGATCGAGCTGGCGAGCCGGCTGAAGTTTCCGGCCTTCACGACGCCGGACGGGCAGCGCAAGTACCGCGACTATCCGGATTTCGTCGTCAATTTCCAGACCGCGCCGGATTCGGGCACCGGCTTCCTGATCGGCTGGCGCGGCAAGGACGGCGAGAAGGCCGTCGTCGGCGAGCCGAACCCCGACCAGTGGAAACGCTATGCGGAGAACGACTGCGTGTACCACTACCGGTTGCCGGAATCGCTGCAATACATGCGCAACTGCAACGGGCCATACATGCAGTGGGCGGTCGACAACGGGATGCGCAAGTTCGGCGTGCCGATCGTGATCCAGCTCTACTCGGACGTGATGCAGAAATTCCGGCTCGCCGCGCAGGGCCGCACGTCGGGCCGCCAGCCGCCGGATCATCTGCGCGAACGCATCGCGCGTTACTTCGACCCGTTGCCGTTCTGGCATCCGTCGCTCGAAAGCGGGCTGACCGATGCGAACCGCTATCCGCTCGCGGCGATCACGCAGCGGCCGATGGCGATGTACCACTCGTGGGATTCGCAGAACGCGTGGCTGCGGCAGATCCACGGCGAGAACCACCTGTTCGTGAACCCGGTGACGGCCGCCGCGCAGCAGATCGACGACGGCGCATGGATCTACGTCGAATCGCCGTGGGGCAAGGTGCGCTGCCGCGCGCGCTACAGCGAGGCGGTCGAGCCCGGCACCGTGTGGACCTGGAACGCGATCGGCAAGGCGGCCGGCGCGTGGAACCTCGGCCCCCACGCGGGCGAATCGCAGCGCGGCTTCCTGCTCAATCACGTGATCACCGACGAGTTGCCCGACGCGGCCCGAGGCGGTGCGCGGCTGTCGAATTCCGACCCGGTGACCGGGCAGGCCGGCTGGTACGACGTGCAGGTGCGGATCTACCCGGCCGAAGCGGATGCGGCGACCACGCTGCCGCAGTTCGCGCCGATGCCGGCGCTGCCGGGCACGCCGCGCGTGCTGCAACGCGTGCAGGCGTATTTCGCGGGAACCGGCGCATTCGCCGCGCGGCTGCGGCGCGCGGCGTCGGCGGGCCCGAAGTCCGACGATCGCTAAGCGAAGGAGCGCAACCATGACCCAGATGGCCCTCGTCATCGACCTGAACGTGTGCGTCGGCTGCCATGCCTGCGTGACGAGCTGCAAGGAATGGAACACGTCCGGCGAAGCCGGCAGCCTTGCCGATCTGCGTCCGTACGACGACGATCCGTCCGGCACGTTCTTCAACCGCGTGCAGACCTACGAGGCCGGCGTGTTCCCGATGACGGACACGATCCACTTCCCGAAGTCGTGCCTGCACTGCGAGGACCCGCCGTGCGTGCCGGTCTGCCCGACCGGCGCGAGCTTCAAGCGCAAGTCGGACGGCATCGTGCTGGTCGACTACGACAAGTGCATCGGCTGCAAGTACTGCGCGTGGGCATGTCCGTACGGCGCGCGCGAACTCGACGAAGGCCGCAAGGAGATGACGAAGTGCACGCTGTGCGCGGACCGCATCGACAACGAAGCGCTGCCGGAGCGCGATCGCAAGCCGGCCTGCGTGCTCGCGTGCCCGACGTCGGCGCGGCTGTTCGGCGACGTGCACGACCCGGAATCGGACGTGTCGCGCGCGATCCGCGACCGCGGCGGCTATGCGCTGATGCCCGAGTGGGGCACGCGGCCGTCGAACCATTACCTGCCGCGCGTGAAGACCGAAGCATCGTGCGGATGCGGCAGCAGCGGCGGATGCGGCAGCGCATCGAACGGGCGCGACGACGATTCGTTCGAGGCCCGCGCGGCGCGCGGCGACATCGATCTCGTGTCGCTGGCGACCCCGCGCTGAGCGACGCGCATTTCATTCAGACACAGACGGAGTTTCCATGCGCCCAGCCTTTTCGGTCGTTTTTCTCACCACGCTGTGCGGCGCCGCACAGGGCCTGCTGCTGACGCTCGTGATCGTCGAGGCGCTGGCGTGGCTGGCCGGCGTTGACGTCGGCGCCCCGTTCTACGTGACCGGGGCCGCGCTGTCGGTCGCACTCGGCGTGCTCGGCCTGTTCGCGTCGTTCTTTCATCTCGGCCACCCGGAGCGCGCGTGGCGCGCGATCGCGATGTGGCGTACGTCGTGGCTGTCGCGCGAGTGCATCGCGCTGCCGGTGTTTCTCGCCTGCGCGTTCGCGTATGGCGCGGCGCATCTGTTCGCGTGGCCCGGCACGCTGCTGATCGGTGCGGCGGGCGCGCTCGCGAGCGTCGCGCTGTTCGTCTGCACGGCGATGATCTACGCGTGCCTGCGCTTCCTGCAGGAATGGGCGAGCCCGCTGACGCTCGTGAACTTCGTGCTGCTCGGCTGCGCATCGGGCTGCACGCTCGCGACGGCCTGCGCCGCGTGGCTCGCGCCGGCGCTGGTCGGCCGGCTCGCGGCGGCCGCCTGCGTGCTGACGTTCGCCGGTGGCGTGGCGCGGCTCGCGTCGCTCGCACGCAATGCACGGCTGCGGCCGAAGTCGACCGTGCAGAGCGCGACGGGGATTCGTCACGCGAAGGTCGAACAGAAGTCGCGCGGCTTCACGGCCAGCGCGTTCAACACGAAGGAGTTCTTTCACGGGCAGGGCAACGGCACGCTGCGCGCGGTGAAGGCCGGCTTCCTGATCGGCGCATTCGCGGTGCCGTTCGTGCTGACCGGCGCCGGCGCGCTCGCGCCGACGTCGATCGCGGCGGCCGTCGCGCTCGGCGCGGCGTTCGTGATCCAGTACGCGGGGCTGGTGGCGGAACGCTGGTTCTTCTTCGCGGATGCGCGGCATCCGCAGAACCTCTACTACCAGCGCGCGTCATGACGCGGCCGGCGCGCCGCCGCGCGGCACTAGAAGGTCTTCGCGAGCGCGCGGGCCGCTTCCTGCAGCCGCGGCACGTGGTCGAGCAGCCGCGACAGCGGCGCGCGCGACACCGGCGCATGGACGGCGACCGCGGCGATGCACGCGCCGTCGTCGTCGAGCACCGGCGCCGCGATGCAGACGATCCCCGCGACGAATTCCTCGTTGTCGATCGCGATGCCCTTGTGCGCGGTGCGGTCGAGTTCGGCTTCGAGCAGTTCCGGGTCGGAGATCGTGTTCGGCGTATGGCGCGGCAGCGCCATCGTGCGCACCAGCGCCGCGCGTTCGTCGCGCGGCAGCAGCGCGAGCAGCAGCTTGCCGCTGGCGCTGCAGTAAGCGGGCACGCGCGAGCCGGGTTTCAGGTCGAGCCGCAGCGGCCAGTCGGCTTCCACGCGGTCGAGATAGACGACTTCCGTGTCGTGCAGGGCGGTCAGGTTGCAGGTCTCGGCGAGGTCGGCGACGAGCCGTTCGAGGATCGCATGGCGCAGCCGGCGCGTGCCCGCGTGCAGCATCACGCCGGTGCCGAGCCGCGCGAGGCGCGGGCCGACCGCATACGCGTTCTTGCGGCCCGGCTCGCGGATCACGAGCCCGCCGGCTTCGAGCGACGCGAGCATCCGGTGCAGCGAGGCCTTCGGGATATCGACGTCGCGCGCGAGATCGGCGAGCGACACGGCGTCGCCGGCCTGGACGAGATGTTCGAGCAGCGCGAAGGCGCGCAGCGTGGGCGTATCCGCGGGCAGCATGTCGGGCGTTCCGGAAACTGGACTGCGGCCATTGTACCGAACGGTCCGGCAGGCCGGCCGCACGGGGCGGCGGGGGCCAGCAACCCGGCCCGCATTTTCGGCAGCGGAACGCATCGTTCCGTCAACAGGATCGACGCAGGCGCCATCGACGCCTGCGCAACAGGCAACGACAGGAGCGCCACGCGATGGATGGGGTAACGAACAAGCCGGACTGCATGGTGTCGGTCCGCGAACGGTTCGGTTTCGACTCGGACCTGATGGTGCCCGCGTTCGGCACGCGCGACGATCACGTGCCCGATATCGACGACGCGTACCGCTTCAACCCGGACGTCACGCTCGCGATTCTCGCGGGCTTCGCGCGCAACCGCCGCGTGCTCGTGCAGGGGATGCACGGCACCGGCAAGTCGACCCATATCGAGCAGGTCGCGGCGCGGCTGAACTGGCCGTGCGTGCGCGTGAACCTCGACGGTCACATCAGCCGGCTCGACCTCGTCGGCAAGGATGCGATCGTCGTGCGCGACGACGTGCAGGTGACCGAGTTCCAGGAAGGGATCGTGCCGTGGGCGCTGCAGCGTCCGGTCGCGCTGATCTTCGACGAATACGATGCGGGGCGGCCCGACGTGATGTTCGTGATCCAGCGGATCCTGGAGCGCGACGGCAAGTTCACGCTGCTCGACCAGAATCGCGTGATCCATCCGCATCCGTCGTTCCGGCTGTTCGCGACCGCGAACACGGTCGGGCTCGGCAACCTGAACGGGCTCTACCACGGCACGCAGATGCTCAACCACGCGCAGATGGACCGCTGGAACGTGGTCGCGACGCTCGACTACCTGCCGCGCGACGAGGAGATCGGCATCGTGCGCGCACGCGTGCCGGCACTCGCGGACGAAGCCGGCCGCCCGCTGCTCGAATCGATGGTGAGCCTGGCCGAGCTGACGCGCAACGGTTTCGCGACCGGCGATCTGTCGACGCTGATGTCGCCGCGCACGGTGATCAACTGGGCCGAGAACTGCCAGATCTTCCGCGATCCGGCGCTCGCGTTCCGGCTGACGTTCCTGAACAAGTGCGACGACGCCGAGCGGCCGGTCGTCGCCGAGTATTACCAGCGCTGCTTCGGCGAGGAACTGGCGGTCGCGTCGCGCGCCGGCGGCGGCGAGCCGGGAGCGGGTCGGTGAGCGCCGATCGCGACGCGGCGCGCCGCGCCGCCGCGCGCGAAGCGCTGGGCGCGTCGACCGTGCGGGCGCTGACGCGCGATGCGGCGCTGCATTACCGTGCGGGCCGCGTGTGCCGCGACCTGCGGCCGCTGCCGATCCATGCGCCGCACCTGCGCGCGCAGGCCGCCGACGACGATCTCGCGTCGTGGCGCGGCGCGGCCGACGGCGCGGCGTTGCGCATCCTGCACTCCGATGCCGAACTGCATCGTGCGCTGTCCGGCGACGATCCGGTCGAACGCGTGCTGTTCGAGATGCTCGAGCAACTGCGCTGCGAATCGCTCGCGCCGGCCGCCATGCGCGGCGTCCTGCTGAACCTGCGCCATCGTTTCGAAACCTGGTCGCGCGCGTTTCACCGGTCGGGGCAGGCCGATACGCATGTCGGAATCCTGGTCTACACGGTCGCGCAGATCGCGTGGTCGCGGCTGACCGGCTGGCCCGTGCTCGAGGAAACGGAAGACCTGATCGAAGCGCCGCGCGCGGCGATCGTGCCGGAAATCGGCGTGGCGCTCGCTGGGCTCCGCCGCTGCCGGCACGACCAGCGCGCGTTCGCCGGCCACGCGTTGGCGCTGGCGCGGCGCATTGCGTCGATGATCCGCGACGCGCGCGCGGCCGTCGTCGAAACGCAGACGGAAGACGCGCGCGAGCAGGACGACGCGCTGACGAATTTCTCGCTGTGGGTCGATTTCGACGACACGGGCATCGACCTGCCGGCGCTCGTGGAGACCGGCGACAGCGTCGTGCTGCACGGCGGCGGCGCCACGTATCGGGCGTACACGACGCGCTACGACCGCGAATTCAAGCCGGCCGCGCAGATCCGCGCGGCGTTGCTGCGCGAGTATCGCGACCGGCTCGACGCCCAGGTCGCCGCGCAGCGGATCAACGTCACGCGGCTCGCGCGCGTGCTGCGCGCGGCGCTCGTCGTGCCGCAGGCCGACGGCTGGTCGTTCGGCGAGGAACACGGCCGCCTCGACGGCCGCCGGCTCGCGCAACTCGTCAGCTCGCCGGCCGAGCGGCGGCTGTTCCGGCTCGAACGCGTGCGGCCGCATGCCGATTGCGCGCTCGCGTTCCTGATCGACTGCTCGGGGTCGATGAAGGCGTGGATCGACGGCGTCGCGCTGATGGTCGACACGCTGGCGCGTGCGGGCGACGCCGCGGGCCTCGCGACCGAAGTGCTGGGTTTCACGACGCTTGCGTGGAACGGCGGCCGCGCGCGCCAGGACTGGCTCGCGTGCGGCAAGCCGCGCCATCCGGGGCGCCTCAACGAAATCGGCCACCTGGTGTTCAAGGATGCCGACACGCGCTGGCGGCACGCGCGCGCCGGCATTGCCGCGCTGTTCAAGGCCGACCTGTTTCGCGAAGGGATCGACGGCGAAGCGGTCGACTGGGCGTGCGCGCGGCTCGCCGCGCGGCCGGAAGCGAGAAAGATCCTCGTCGTGATCTCGGATGGCAGCCCGATGGACGGCGCCACCGCACTGGCGAACGATCCGTTCTACCTCGACAACCATCTGAAGCAGGTGGTCGCCCGCCAAGAAGGGGCCGGCCGCGTCGAAGTGCTCGGGCTCGGCGTCGGGCTCGATCTCGGCCCGTACTACCGGCACCGGCTCGCGATCGATCTCGTATCGCCCCCGGACATGAAGCGGCTCGTCGAAATCGCCGGCTGGATCGGCGCGCGACGGTGAAGCCGGAAGGAGTCAGCCGCGATGCAGCAGCGGCGGCAGCGACGTCGCGATCAGCCCGACGCCGATCGCCATCAGCACGCCGAACGCGAGCCGGCGCAGCGCGACCGGCGACAGCGGCGGCGGGTAGTGCCGGCCGGCGACCGTCGTCAGCATCACAACCGGGGTCGCGAGCGCGGCCAGCAGCCAGATGTCGCGATCGAGCTGGCCTTCGCAAGCGCTGTACAGCACCCGCGTGGCCGACGTGGTCGTGAACAGCACGATCAGCGCGCAGCGGATCTGCACGAGCGTCAGCGGCTGCCGGTAGAACTGGAAGATCAACGGCGGCCCCGACACGCCGAACATCCCGCTCAGCAGCCCGCCGAAGATGCCGCTGACGAAGAAGCTGCGGTTGTCCGAGCGTTCCGTCAGCGGCGTCGGCCGCAGCGCCGCGCTCAGGCCGCCGTACAGCACGACCACGCCGAGGATCAGTTGCAGCAGGTCGGCCGCCGAGCGGCTCAGGCATTCGAGCAGCACCACGCCGGCGACGACCGACGGCAGGATGCCGAGCGTCGCCGCGCCAACCGCCCGCCAGTCGATGTGATGCAGCCGGCCCGGCAGCGCGGTCGCGCCGTTCGCGAGCGACACGACGCTCATCAGCGTCGCGACCGTGGCGAGCGGCGCGAGCCCGAAGCCGCTCGTCACGCCCATCACGATCATCCCGAGGCCGAAACCCGTGACGGTCTGGAAATAGCTGCCGGCGCCGATCACCGCGATCAGGATCGCCAGTTTGTCGGCCGTCATGCGGGTGCGACCTCGCCGGTCGCGGCCCGTTGCATGGCCGCTTGCGCCTGCACGGTGGTCGCCGCGATCACGTGATACACGTCGTCGGCGCCGCAGCCGCGCGACAGGTCGTTCGCAGGCCGGCGCAAGCCCTGCAACAGCGGGCCGACGGCCTTTGCGCGGCCGATCCGCTCGGCGAGCTTGTAGCCGATGTTGCCGGCTTCGAGGCTCGGGAACACGAGCACGTTCGCGTGGCCGCCGACCTGCGAATGCGCGATCTTGCGCTCGGCGATTTCCGCGACGATCGCCGCGTCGAGCTGCACATCGCCGTCGATCGCGAGCGCCGGGCGCAGTTCGCGCACGCGCGCGGTCGCGGCCGTCACCTTGTCGACCGCCGCATGGTGCGCGCTGCCGCTCGTCGAGAACGACAGCATCGCGACGCGTGGTGCTTCGCCGAGCAGCGCGTGCGCGCTGTCGGCGGCGGCCATCGCGATCTCGGCGAGCTGGCCGGCGTCCGGATCGACGACGAGCGCGCAGTCGGAGAAGATCAGCCCGCCCTTGATCGTATGGAACGGCTCGCACAGCATCATCAGGAAGAAGCTCGACACGATCCGGAACGCCGGATCGACGCCGATCAGCTGGATCGCCGCGCGCACCACGTCGGCCGTCGCATGCACGGCGCCCGCGACCGAGCCGTCCGCGTCGCCGAGCCGCACCATCAGGTTCGCATGGCAGAGCGGGTCGAGTACCGCGTCGCGCGCGGCGTCGGCCGTCATGCCCTTGGCTTTGCGCAACGCGTGCAGCGCGTCGGCATACGCGTCGCGTTGCGGGGCGGTGGCCGGATCGACGAGCGTCATGCCGTCGAGGTCGAGCGCGTCGCGCGCGGCCGCCGCGTGGATGGCCGCACGGTCGCCGACGAGCACGATGCGGGCGATGCCGTCGCGTGTCGCACGCGCGGCGGCATGCAGCACGCGCGGGTCGTCGGCTTCGCACAGCGCGATGCGCATCGGCTGGCGGCGCGCGGATTCGAGAATGCGGTCGAGGGCTTTCATCGGGAATTCGAAGTAAAAAAGGCCGGATGCGGCGGCCCGCACGGGGCACGGCGTCCGGCCGGGTTCCGGCCGTGCGGGGAGGGCACGGCCGGACGCGGGTGCGTCAGCGACGCGGCATCACACGTAGTCCTTGTACTTGTCGAGCAGGCGAACCGGCTTCGACAGCGCGTCGCGGCGGAACGGATCGCCGAGTTCGCGCGTGCACATGATCTCGATGATCGTCGTCTTGCCTTCGTTCATCTGCATGTCGATCGCGCGCTTGAGTGCCGGCCCGACATCCTCCAGACGGTCGACCGTGATCCCTTCGGCGCCCATCGCACGGGCGATCGCCGCGAAACTCTGGTTGTCGAGTTCGCCCGCGACGAAGCGGCGGTTGTAGAAGTCGACCTGGTTCTTCTTCTCCGCGCCCCATTGACGGTTGTGGAACACCACGGCCGTGACCGGGATGTTGTGACGCACGCAGGTCATCGTTTCCATCAGGCTCATGCCCCACGCGCCGTCGCCCGCATACGACACGGCCGGGCGGTGCGGCGCGGCGACCTTCGCACCGATGATCGTCGGGAACGCGTAGCCGCAGTTGCCCCAGCTCATCGCCGCGAAGAAGCTGCGCGGCTTGTTGAAGCGCAGGTAGCTGTTCGCGACCGAGTTGATGTTGCCGATGTCGGTCGACACCATCACGTCCTCGGGCATCGCCTTTTCGAGTTCGCGCAGCACCTGGCGCGGATGCAGGTAGCGCCCGCCGTTGAAGGTTTTTTCGTTCTTCTGTTCCTCGATCATGTCGAGGCTGTAGGCGTCACGCTCGTGCGTCCAGTCGTCGAGTTCCTTTTCCCACGCGGCCTTCTCGGTCGCGATCTGGTCGGCGCGCTCGCCGCGCGAGCCGTCGCATGCGAGCGTGCGGCCGTCGAGGCGCTGCGTGAGCGCGACGGCCGCCGCCTTCGCGTCGCCGCAGATGCCGACCGAGATCTTCTTCACGAGGCCGAGCATCTTGTGGTCGGCGTCGATCTGGATGATCTTCGCGTCCTTCGGCCAGTAGTCCATCCCGTGCTGCGGCAGCGTGCCGAACGGCCCGAGGCGCGAACCGAGTGCGATCACGACGTCCGCGCGCGACAGCAGCTTCATCGCGGCCTTCGAGCCCTGGTAGCCGAGCGGGCCGCACCACAGCGGATGGTTCGCCGGGAACGAGTCGTTGTGCAGGTAGCTGTTGACGACCGGCGCACCGAGCCGTTCGGCGAGCGCCTTGCATTCCTCGATCGCGTCGGCCATCACGACGCCGCCGCCCGAGATGATCACCGGGAATTTCGCCTGCGCGATCAGATCGGCCGCGTCGTTCAGGCTCTGTTCGCCGCCGGGGCCGCGATCGAGCCGGCGCGGTTGCGGAATCTCGACCTTGACCTTGCCGTAGAAGTAGTCGCGCGGAATGTTCAGCTGCGTCGGGCCCATCTCGGCCTGGGCGCGATCGAAGCAGCGCGCGGTGAATTCGGCCATCCGCGCCGGGTGCGTGACGTGGCCCTGGTATTTCGTGAATTCCTGGAACATCGGCAACTGGTTCGCTTCCTGGAAGCCGCCGAGGCCGATGCCCATCGTGCCGGCCTCCGGCGTGACGATCACGACCGGGCTGTGCGCCCAGTACGCGGCCGCGATCGCGGTCACGCAGTTGCTGATGCCGGGGCCGTTCTGGCCGATCACGACGCCGTGGCGGCCCGACACGCGTGCATAGCCGTCGGCCATGTGGCCGGCGCCCTGTTCGTGCACGACCGGGATCAGGCGGATGCCGGCCGGCGCGAAGATGTCCATCGCGTCCATGAACGCGGAGCCCATGATGCCGAACATGTCGGTCACGCCGTTGGCCGCGAGGGTTTCGACGAAGGCTTCGGATGGCGTCATGTCCTGCGGGCCGCTGGTCGATGCACGCAGGGAAGTGGATTGTTCGCTCATGGGTTGTCTCCGATTGTTCAATTAACGGAACGTCTTGTTCCAGATGCTATTGGCTGGGAAAAGCCGGTCAAGTCATTCCGCCCGCTGGCGGGGAATGTGGAATGAAATGAAATGATTCGTTTCAAAATGCGCGCCCGGGGTGGGATGGCCCGAACGCGCGCGAGCGGCGCGCTCAGGCCGGCTGCTTCGGCCGTTCCTTGCGGAACGCGCGCTTGACGGCGATCAGCCCGTCGCGGAACTCGAACAGGTCGCAGCCTTCGGCTTCGATGCGCCAGCCTTCCGCGTGCGTGCCGGTGAACACCCATTCGGATACGCCGCGTTCGCCGGCCACGTAGTGGCGGCCGTGGCCCCAGTGCGCATCGGGGAAGGTCTTGAACACGGCTTCGAACGCGGCGCGCACCGCGTCGCGGCCGACGAAGCGCGTGCCGTGAATGTCGGGGCCGCCGGCCGCGTCGAACACGCAGTCCTCGGTCATGAAGCCCATCAGCGCGTGGGCGTCATGCCGGTTGAAGGCGTCGGAAAAAGCCGCGAGCGTGGCGGCCGTGACGGGGGCGGTAAGCGTGTCGGACATAACGTGTCTCCTGTCGAATGATGGACGGTGCGCGAGGCGCTGATGCGCATGCGGCACGCGGTATCGACACGTTAGTGAGCGCTCGTTTTTGGCGGTAGCGCCAGTTCAGGGGATTCGGTTGGGCCAGGGGCGAGCGTGACCGGCTGACGCGATGCCGCGTTCAGGCGTCGGGCTTCTGCGCCCGCACGCACCGCGCGAGCGCCCGCACGCCCGGCTCGATCCGTTCCAGCGGAATCGCGGAAAAGCCCATCCGGAAGCAGCGCCGCGCATTGCTGTCGTCGTTCATGAAGAACACGCCGCCGGGCTCGATCAGGATCCCGGCCTCCTGCGCGTCCGCCGCGAGACGCGCCGCGTCGAGCCACGGCGGCCCCTCGACCCAGCACGACGCGCCGCCCGTCACGGGCACATGGCGCGCTTCCGGCAGATGCGCATCGAGCGCGGCCATCAGCGCCTGCGAGCGCTCGCTGTACGCATGCGCGAGCCGGCGCAGCAACGCGTCGTGATGGCCGAGCGCAAGAAAGGTCGCGAACGCCCGCTGGATATACGCGACCGGATGGCGCACCATCAGCCGCCGCAGCGCGCGCAGCTCGCGGATCAGCTCGCGCGGCCCGACCACGTAGCCGAGCCGCAGGCCCGGCGCGAACGTCTTCGACAGGCTGCCGACGTAGATCACGCGGTCGGCCGTATCGAGGCTCTTCAGCGCCGGATGCGGCGTGCCGGAGAACGTGTTCTCGCTCTCGTAGTCGTCCTCGATGATCACGAAATCGTGCTGCTGCGCGCAATCGAGCAGCGCGCGGCGGCGCTCGACCGGCATCGTCGCGGTGGTCGGGCATTGATGGCTCGGCGTCACGTACACGTAGTCGCAGCGCGACAGCGTGTTGCCGAGCGAGTCGGGCGCGATCCCGTGCCCGTCGACGGGCAGCGGCAGCAGCCGCGCGTTGCGGTTCTCGAAGATGTTGCGTGCGTCCGGATAGCCGGGATTCTCGAAGCCGACCGTCGTGTGCTTGCCGCACAGCAGGTCCGCGATCAGGTACAGCGCCTGCTGGCAGCCGTTCGTGACGACGATCTCGTCGGGCATCGCGAACACGCCGCGCCGCGGCAGCACGCGCGTGCGGATCTGCTGGATCAGCGATTCGTCGTCGCGCTCGATCAGGTCGGGCGCCCAGTTGCGGATCTCCATCACCGACAGCGCCTTCAGGCAGCATTCGCGCCAGTCGTTGGTCGGAAACAGCGACTGGTCGAATTGCCCGTAGATGAACGGATATTCGTAGTGCTGCCAGTTCGCGGGCTTCACGATGTTGCGCTGCCTCGACGGCGGATGCGCGATGCGTTTGTCCCATGCGGGGCGGCCCGGCGTGTCGTCGCCGGTCTCCGTTTGCGCGGCGGGCCTGGCGGCCGCGAAGCCGGGCACGCCTTCGAGCATCTTCGGGTTCACGAAGTGCCCGCTGCGTTCGCGCGAGATCAGGTAGCCCTCTTCGACGAGCATCTGGTACGCGAGCACGACGGTGTTGCGCGCGACGCCGAGCTGGTCGGCGAGCTCGCGGCTCGACGGCAGCGCCGCATCGGGCGCGAGCTGGCCGTCGAGGATCGCGGCCACCAGCATGCGCCGGATCTGGTCCTGCAGGCTCGACGCCGACGACCGCCGGAACTGCTGGGCCCATAAGGCGGTCGGGGTACGACTCGGCATGCTTCCTCCTGTGATCGGTACGGGACACGCGAGGCGGCGCGCGGCGGATGCGCAGGCCCGCGAGGGCGCGGTGTGGCGAGAATACGCGCGTCGCGCCGCGGATGTGGACTCAATGAAATGTGGCGTCTGGCACTACTGCGCGTCGACGTGGCAAGACGATACTCAACTCGTCGCGCCCGCACGATCCGGATAACTCCCCGGTACGCGGGCGCAGGGAGGCGTGCGCGCGTCGCGCGCCGGCATCTTCACCGGAGGGGCGGCATGCACGTCGTCGTGTTCAGGGATCGTTGCGCACGCGTGATCCGCATCGTGTTCGACGACGCGCGCGCGACGGCGGTCGCGTATCGCGACGACGAGGCGATCGGCGAACTCGGCATCGACGCCGACGACGGCGCGGTGTGCTCGCCGTCGCTCGCTCGTCTGTACGTCGAACCGGCCTACCGACGCAGCGGCATCGCGCACACGCTGCTGGCGTGCGCGTCGCGCGAATTCGGCCGGCCGATCCGCATCGACACCGCGGCGCGCGAATGGCCCGATTCGCCGGCGTGGGCGACGCTGTGCCGCTGCCTCGAATACGAAGGGCTGGTGGTGGTGCGCTAGCCCGACAGCGTGGCCACGACCACGCCTCACGAGAACGGAGACGACATGAGCACGGTTTTGAAGCCGATTCCCTCATCCGACGTGCGTCACGAAGCGTTGCGCATCGACGGGCAGCGCGTGTGGCGCGACGCGGTGATCGACGTGCGCAACCCGTACGACGGCGCGCTGGTCGGCACCGTGCCGAAGGCGACGCTCGATGACGTGCGCCGTGCCTTCGCGGTCGCGCGTGCGTACCGGCCGACGCTCACGCGCCACGATCGCGCGGCGATCCTGCGCCGCGCGGCCGACATCGTGCGCTCGCGCACCGCGGAGATCGCGGCGCTGATCACGGCCGAGGCCGGTTTGTGCATCAAGGATTCGACTTACGAAGCCGGCCGCGTGGCCGACGTGCTCACGTTCGGCGCCGGCGAAGTGCTGAAGGACGACGGGCAGATCTTCTCGTGCGATCTGACGCCGCACGGCAAGAAGCGCCGCGTGTACACGCAGCGCGATCCGC
>NZ_JAKWFH010000086.1:0-18730 GCF_029522185.1 Burkholderia sp. IO2
CAGCCAGCGCGATCGCGGCCGCGCCGCGCCATCCGTTCGCCTGCGCCGGTCGCGTGCCCGCCTGCGCGGACGGCACGACCGACGGCGGTCGCGCCCGGGTCGCCGCCGTCACGCTCACCGTGCGCGGCGCGGCACGCGCCGCATGCCGGCGTGCGGGCGGCACGCCGTATTCGATCGTCAGCCCTGTCATGTTCGACTCCTTGCAATGACGCGCCGCGGCGCGCTACGCGACCCACGCATGGCGGTGCCGGTCGATCTGCGTGAACGGCGCCGGATCGATCCACGCGCGCGCGTCGAAATCGTGTTCGAGAAAGCCCCACTCGACGAGAAAATCCTTGAACGCGACCAGCCCGTCGATCGACGTCGGCGCGAGCCCGGTCTCGAGATGGCGGTGCACGTCCGCGCCATACGCGTAGCGCACCCACTCGTCGGATGCGCGCGTTTCGCGGCCGATATAGGCGACCGTCTCCGCCGGATGGCGAGCGGCCCAGTCGCCCGCGCCGACCACGACCGACAGGAAGCGGCTCACGAGATCGGGGCGCGCGTCGATCAGCGCGCGATCGACGGTCAGCGTGCGGGGCGTGCCGTTGCCGATCCGCACCAGCGGATCGGGATGGGCGCCGAGATCGATGACGACCTGCGCGTCGATCAGATGCACGGTTTCCAGCCCGGCCACGCCCTTCACGAACACCGCGTCGACGTCACCGCGCACGAGCGCCGCGATTTCGAGTCCGTATTCGTGCGGCCCGCGCGTGAACGATGCAGGCCCGGTGCGGCGCTCGTGTGTATCGGGCAGATCGACCCATTCGGCGTCGCCGTGGCCGAGCCCTTCCAGTTCGAGCGCGCTCAGGAAACCCTTCAGCGCGGCCGCGCGCCAGAAGTCGATGCTGATCGGATGGCGCGGCAAGCCGAGCCGCCGCCCGCGCAGGTCGCGCGCGGTGCGAATGCCGCGCTCGGGCAGCGTGACGATCGCCTGGAATTCGTTGGTCCACGACAGGCCGATCACGCGTGTATCGGCGCCGCGTGCCCGCGCCCACAGCGCGGGAATGTTGCCGCCCTGCCGGAACGAGTGCGGCAGGCTGTGATCGAAGTGCGATTCGCGCTTGTCGGCGTCGGCCGTCTCCTGCAGCGAATGCAGCGCGATGCCGTCCGGCCCGAACTCCTCGTCGAACCAGCCGCGATGCACGGCGATGCCGAGCGCGGTCGGCACCGGGCAGCGCGTGTACCAGAGTGCGTCGCAAGCCGTGGCCTGCGCAGCGAGTGTCGTCATGGTGAGTATCCTTGTCGTTGTCGTGGATGCGTCGCGGCGGGTCGCCGCGCTCAGGCGCCGGCCACGCGCAGCGCTGCCTGCGTGCCGCGCGCGTTCAGCGCGCCGTCGACGAGCGGCAACACTTCCTCGCCCACGCGGTATGCCTCTTCGAGATGCGGGTTGCTCGCGAGGATGAACGTCGATACGCCGATCTCGACGTATTCCGCGAGCCGTTCGGCCACCTGCTCGTGGCTGCCGACGATCACGCAGCCGGGGCCGCCGCGAATCTGCGACATCCCGGCCCACAGGTTCGGGCCGACGATCAGGTCGTCGAAGTGCTGCGTGTTGCCCTGGTGCAAGGCGAACTGGCGTTTCGCGCCGACCGACTCCGACGCTTCGCCGCGCCCGCCGAATCCGTTGCGCGTCGTGTCGCCCACCGTCGCGAACATCTGCCGCAGCTCGGCCCACGCCTGCTCCTCGGTCTCGCGCGCCAGGATGTCGATGCGCATGCCGAAGCGCAGGTCGCGCTCGGCGTTCTGCCGGTCGAGCGCGCGACGGGCCGCATCGATCACTTCCTTCTGTTTCGCGAGCGGCTCGCCCCAGCTCAGGTGCACGTCGCCGTGCTTCGCGGCGACCGCGAGCGCCGCGTCGCTCGCGCCGGCCAGATAGATCCGCGGCGGCTTCTGGCCGCTCAGCGGCGGCAGCAGCCCGCCCGCCTCGACGCGATAGAAGCGGCCGTCGAACGTGAACGGCGCGCCGGCCGCGACGCCCTTCACGACGTCGAGGAATTCGTCGGTACGCGCATAGCGGCTGTCGTGATCGATGAAATCGCCGTACGCGCGCTGGTCAGGGCCGCCGCCACCCGTGACGACGTTCCACTCGACGCGGCCGCGGCTGATTCGCTGCAGGCTCGCGGCCATTTGCGCCGCATAGACCGGATGCACGAAATGCGGTTGCAGCGCGATCAGCAGGCGCAGCCGGCGCGTCTCGCGCGCCAGCGCGGCCGCCACGACCCACGGCTCCTCGGTGAAACGGAAGATCGGAATCAGCGCGCCGTGGAAACCGGCGATGTCGGCCGCACGCGCGACCTGCGACAGATAGTCGATGTAGCCGAACGCGTCGTCGTCGACTTTCGGCGCGACACGCGACGCGCGCTGGCGATTCCATTCGCCGCGCGTATGCAGATCGTGTGCGCGCCGGCCGTCGCCGTGCATCGGCAGGCGCCACAGAAATTCAACAGCCATCGGGATTCTCCTTGTCGGCCCGTTCGGATTGCGTGCGGCACCGGCGTGCCGCGCGTATGCAGCGCTGTAAAGCACGCGGTGTGCCAACGGGCTCGCCGCGCCGCGCGCGGGGCCGCCGATGAACGCGCGCCGCGCCTTGCGGGCCGGGCGTAGGCGGCGATCGAATCACGTGCGCCGATTGCCGCCGAACCCGTCGCGACACGCACACGCGCCGCTGCTGCATCCGCCGCACCGGTGCTGCGCGCGCAACAGCGCCCGACGCGACTGTTGCTCACGCAACAGCCCGCTCGCCGGCCGCCGTGCCGCGCATCGCCCGCCAGGCCCGCGCCGCCGGTCATACGGCCGCTTCCGTTCACTGGCCCGGAACTTGCAACGTGGAACGGCCCGCGCGGGCGACACCGCGCCTCGACCACGCTTACCCAGACAGGGGAATCTCACACATGACAGACAGGCCCGATTCGTCATCGGACAAGCAGCAGACGTTCTGGTACGCCCGATCGCCGGTGCCGACGCCGCTCGGCATCGCCGTGCATCTCGGCTGGCTCAACGGCGAGACGTCGGCCGACGGCGTCGCGATCCGTTCGCCGCGCGGCGCCACGCGGCACGACGTGTCGTCGATCAGCGATCACACGCTCGCGCAATCGTTTCGCCAGGGCGGCAGCATCCCCGCGATGTGGGCGCGCTCGAACGACGCGCATACGCGCGTGATCGGGCTGTCGTGGGTCGACGAGTCGCAGTTGATTCTCGCGCGCCCCGAGTCGGGTATCCGCTCCGTGAAGGCGTTGCGCGGGCGCCGGATCGCGATTCCGAACCGCCCCGACGATCGCATCGACATCTTTCGCGCATCGGCGCTGCGCGGCTTCGTCAACGCGCTGAGCCTCGACGGGCTGACGCTCGGCGACGTCGAACGCGTCGACGTGCGCGCCCGCACGCTGCAAGCCGTCGGGCCGGCGCGGGCGGCGAACCTGTTCGCATCGCCGCACGGCTTTTCGAGCCGCGCGCTGTATGCGGCCGAAGCCGGCGCGCTGCTGCGCGGCGAAGTCGACGCGATCTACGTGAAGGGTTCGACGGGCCTCGAAATCGCGCAACTGATCGGCGCGCACGTCGTGATCGACATCGGCTTTCATCCGGAGCGCTCGATCCGCAACAACAACGGCACGCCGCGACCGCTGACCGTCAACGCGGACGTGCTCGCGAACCATCCCGACATCGTCGCCGGCTTCCTGAAACTCGTGGTCGCCGCCGGCGAATGGGCCGGCACGCATCCCGACGAAACCGCGCACTACGTGGCCGGCGAAACCGCGTCGTCGATCGACTGGGTGCGCGCCGCGTACGGCAACCAGTTGCACCGGCACCTCGGCGTCAACCTCGACGACGAATCGGTCGCCGCGCTCGACGAGTTCAAGACCTTCCTGCTCGACCACGGCTTTCTGGAAGCCGACTTCGACGTCGCCGACTGGATCGATCCGCGCCCGCTCGCCGACGTGCTGCAGCCCTCGCTGCAAAAACGTGCGTGAGCCCCTTTACCGTTCACTGTTCGGGACCATCATGAAACACATGCTCTGCCTTGCCTCGCTGCGCCGCCCGCTGCGCGCGCTGCTCGCCGCGCTGCCGTTGGCCGCCGCGTCGCTCACCGCCCCGGCCGCGCACGCGGAAGACGCACCCAAGGTCGTGCGAATCGCCGTCGTCGCGTATTCGAGCGGCGGCAAGACGCAATACGCGGGCGCCTCCGCATTGATCGACGCCGACAAGTCGCTCGAAAAAGCGCTCGCCGCGCGGCACGTGACGCTGCAATGGGTGCCGGTGTCGACCGCCGCGGTCGGCACGCTCGTCAACGAGGCATTCACGAACGGCAGCATCGATTTCGCCGGCTACGGCGACCTGCCGTCGGTGGTCGTCAACGCGTCGGGCACGCGCACGCGCCTGATCGTGCCGGGCGGCGTCGGCAGCAATACGTATCTGGTCGTGCCGGCCGGCTCGACCGCGAGGTCGATCGTCGACCTCAAGGGCAAGCGCATCGCGCTCAATCGCGGCCGGCCGTGGGAAGTGCCGTTCAGCAAGCTGCTCGCCGAGAACGGGCTGAAGCTGTCCGACTTCAGGATCTACAACCTCGATCCGCAGGCCGGCGCGGCAGCGGTCGCCGCCGGCCGCGTCGACGGCTTCTTCACGCTGTCCGACGCGTATTCGCTCGTCGACAAGAACGTGGGCAAGATCATCTGGTCGACCAAGCGCGCGCCCGACGACTGGAAGATGCGGGCGGAACTGTGGGCGTCCGACGATTTCGTGCGGCGCTACCCCGACATCACGCAGCTCGTCGCGACGGCCTACGTGCGCGCCGCGCACTGGATCTCGCAACCGCAGAACCGCGACGCGTACGTGAAGATCCTGAGCGCGTCCGGCCAGCCGGAAAGCGTCGTGCGCCGCGAGTACGCGGACGAAGCGACGCCGTGGAAGGAGCAATGGACGCCGCTCTTCACGCCGGCGCTGACCGGCCATTACCGCGATGTCGTCGCGTACAGCCGCCAGGCCGGGCTGACGTCCGCGCCGGTCGACGTGAACGCGCTGCTCGCGCCGACCTTCGTGTCGACCGCGCTCAAGCAGCTCGGCCTCGACGGCTACTGGCGCGCCGACGCGCCGCGCGTCGCGAGCCGCTGATGGCGACGCGCGCCCTCGCGCCGAACGGCCTGCGCGCGGCGGCTCGCCTGCCGAGCGTCGCGCGGCTCCGCGACTACGCGCTGTGGTGGATCACGCCCGTCGCATTCGCCGCGCTGTGGTGGCTCGCGAGCGCGCAGCGCTGGTTCCCGCCGCAGCTCGTCGTGCCGCCCGGCCGCCTCGCGGCGACGCTGCGCACGCTGCTCGATACCGGCGAACTGCGGGACAACCTGTCGATCACGCTGCATCGTCTTGCGCTCGGTTTCGCGATCGGCGCGACCGGCGGCGCCGCGTTCGGCGTCCTGCTCGCGCGCAGCCGGCTGTTCTCCGACTACCTGCGGCCGACCTTCGACCTGCTGCGGCAACTCCCGACGCTCACGCTGATTCCGCTGCTGATCCTGCTGATCGGCGTCGACGAGCCGTTGAAGCTCGTCGTGGTCGGCAAGGCCGTGTTCTTCCCGGTCGCGCTGGCCGCATACACGGGCGTGCACGATGCGCCGCGCGATCTCGTCGAGATGGCGCGCCACTACGGGCTCGGCCGCTTCGCGCTGCTGCGCGACGTGCTGCTGCCGGCCGCGCTGCCGCCGCTGCTGACCGGCGTACGGATCGCGCTCGCGCGTGCATGGCTCGCGCTCGTCGCGGTCGAGCTGCTCAGTGCGGACAGCGGCATCGGCCAGATGATGGAACTCGCCCGGCAGATGCTGCGGCTCGACGTGGTGCTCGTCGACGTTGCGGTCATCGGGCTGATCGGCTTCGCGCTCGACCGTTCGATCGCACTCGTGCAGCGCTACGCGTTGCGCTGGCAAACGCCCGCGCGCTGACCCCGACCAGAATCGCTTCGGAATGACCTTCGTGACCCGTACTTTCCCGTTCGCCCCGCTGCGCCGCCGCGCGCGCGGCCTCGTCGTGCCGGCGCTGCTGCTGGCCGCGTGGCAAGCCGCGTCGTCCGGCGACGCGGCCCATCAATATGCGTTCGTGCCGCTGCAGCAGGTCGGCGCCGCGTTGCTCGAACTCGCGCGCAGCGGCGAACTCGCGACCGATCTCGGCGCGAGCCTGCGCCGCACGACGCTCGGGCTCGGGTTCGGCGTCGCATTCGGGCTCGCATTCGGCGCGGCGATGGCGCGTTCGTCGCTCGCGCGCAAGCTCGGCGAGCCGGCGTTCCAGGCGCTGCGCTACGTGCCGCTGCTCGGGCTGATTCCGCTGCTGAGCCTGTGGGCCGGCACCGGCGAATTCGCGAAGGTGTTCATCATCGCGCTCGCCGCGTTCTATCCGATGACCACCGCCAGCTTCGACGGGCTGCGCCGCGTCGATCCGCGCTATGTGGAGCTCGCGCAGTCGTATCGCCTGACCCGCATCGGCCTGTGGCGCGACGTGCTGATTCCCGGCGCGTTGCCCGACCTGTTCGCGGGCGTGCTGCAGGCCGTGCCGTTCGCGTGGATCACCGCGACCAGCAGCGAGTTGCTGTTCAACACGGGCGCCGGCGTCGGCAGTCTGATGCAGAACGCGCAAGCCGGCGCGCGCGCCGACGTGCTGCTGGTGTGCGTGCTGGGCGTGACGGCGCTGGCCGTCGGCATGAGCGCGTCATGCGAGCGGATCGCGCGGCGCGCGCTGCGCTGGCGCGATTACGCCTGACGGCGCAGCCGCGCGTCGGCGGCGTCGCCGTCGCCTGCGTCGCGCGGCTTCAGGATGCCGAGTTGCGCGAGCCGGGCACGCACGATGTTGCGCGACTGGTCGAGCAGGCGCGACATCCGCAACTGGTTGTGCTCGCTGTAATCGAACACGCTGCGGTACACGGTGTCCTCGATGTGCTGCCACAACGCCGGCGTGCCGAGATCCAGCAACTCGATCACCGCACGGCGCAGCGCGTCGGTCGCCTCGGCCACGTCGCGCGCGCGGCGCGGCGGCGCGGCGGCCGGGCCCGGTGCGTCTGCCGGGTCGGGGGCGAGCGACAGCGCGGAGA
Organism: Burkholderia sp. IO2; assembly: GCF_029522185.1. Classification (NCBI taxonomy): domain Bacteria; kingdom Pseudomonadati; phylum Pseudomonadota; class Betaproteobacteria; order Burkholderiales; family Burkholderiaceae; genus Burkholderia; species Burkholderia sp. IO2. The sequence goes on from NZ_JAKWFH010000086.1 coordinate 7,106, forward strand.
ACTGCAGGTCGCCGACGTCGATCGCGCCGCCTGCACAGATCAGCACCGCGTGATGAATCACGTTCTCCAGTTCGCGGATGTTGCCGGGCCACGCGTGCGCATGCAGCCTGCTGCGCGCGGCGTCGGTCAGCGTCGGCGCGGTGACGCGCAGCCGCTTCGCATAGGTATCGATGAAGTGTTCGATCAGCGGCGCGATGTCGCCGGGCCGCTCGCGCAGCGGCAGCAGGCTCAGCTTCACGACGTTGAGCCGGTAGTACAGATCCTCGCGGAAATTGCCCGCGCGCACCGCGGCTTCGAGATTCACGTTGGTCGCCGCGACGAGCCGCACGTCGATCTTCACGGTCTTGCGCGACCCGACCGGCGTCACCTCGCGCTCCTGCAGCACGCGCAGCAGCTTGACCTGCGCGGACAGCGGCAGGTCGCCCACTTCGTCGAGAAACAGCGTGCCGCGATTCGCGGATTCGAACCAGCCGGGCTGGCTGTTGATTGCGCCGGTGAACGCGCCGCGCTCGTGGCCGAACAGTTCGCTTTCGATCAGCGTTTCCGAAAACGCGCCGCAATTCACCGCGACGAACGGCCCGTCGTGACGCTCGCTCAGCGAATGCACGAGGCGCGCGATCAGCTCCTTGCCGGTGCCGCTCTCGCCGGTGACGAGCACCGTCGCGTCGCTCGGCGCGACCAGCTGGATGCGTTCGAGCAGCACCCGCGATTTGGGATCGTCGAACGTCAGTGCCTTCGCACGGATCGTGATCGCGTGCGAAGTCGGGTCCGGCAAGCTGAAGATGGCCATGGCACGACCGGCGTGTTGAACGGGGAAGGTTCGACGATAGCAAGGCGCACGCCGGCCACGAACCAATTCATCGAGCTATCGGTATGACGGCGGCCGGATTGCGCCGGCCGCCGCGCGGCGTCATGCGAGGCCGGTCATCTTCCATTGCTGTTCGAGCGCGCCCGGCCCGAATTCGAGCGAGCCGCCGAGCGGTTCCGCGAGCGCCTGGAAATACGCGGCTTCCTCGAGGATCAGGATGTACTTCGACACGTCGAGGATCGACTTGCCCCAGAACGTCGCGCCGCCGTTCGCCTCGATGATCGCCGGCACGTCGGGATCGCGCCGGATCGTGTCGACGATGAAGCGCGGCTCGCCGGGGCGGCGATCGACATAGACGGGAATTTCACGCGCCCGCGTGTAGCGCGCGGCGGGCGCATAACGGATCGGCAGCGGACGATGCGCGCTCGCCCACGCGCCGAGATACGGGCCGTGTACGTGAATCACCACGTCGACTTCCGGCGCCTCGCGGAATACGCCTGCGTAGCGCGGGCCGTTGCCGCCGGCGCGTGCGTCGCCATGCAGCACGTCGCCGTCGAGCGTCACGACGACCGGCTGGATCTCCTGCGACGCGGCCCACGGGCTGGGCGCCGACAGCGCGACGACGAGCTCCGTGCCCGGCACGCGCTGGAATGCCTGGAACGTGTTGGTGGCGCTGAGCGTGCGCGTTTCCTTCAGCACGCGCGCGGCTTGCGCGAATTCGCGCGTGGCGCGCTCGACGAAGGCCACGAGTTCGCCGCTGTCGATGGCTTGGGTGACGGACATGAGGGCGTTTCCTTGATCGGTTGAACGGTTGAACGGAAGGGCTCGCGTCGCCACGCCGCGACGCACGGTCGACGGATCAGCAGCAATCGTGCCAGCGCTGCGATTTGCGTATCGAGGGCCGGCCGGCGTGGCGCAGGCACGCGATGCCAGCGTTGCGCCGTGCAGCCCGCGCATGCGCGTTTTGTTGCGGAAGCAACACCGTGCCGGCCGGGATTGCTGCGCGACACGCAGCCCGGTGCACGCGTGCGATGCGCGCGGCATCGACCGATCGTCCGTCGTGCCGCGCGTTGCGTACGCAACGACCCTTCTGGTTCGAAACTTGCATCGCACTCGGCCCGTGCCCGCATTGCCCAGCGCATCCGATCTCATCGACCTCCATCCGACCATGACGCTTCTTTCCCTGCGCGGCGTCGCCGCGCGCACGCTGCTCGTATCGGCGCTCGCCGCTTCTTCCGTCGTTTCGCTCGCGGCTTCGCCCGGCCGCGTCCCGGCTCCCGACCCGTTGCAGGGCGACGGCCGCGTATCCGCGTTCTACACGTGGGACCGCGACATTCCGGCCAGGCCCGGTGTGCTGCTGCGCACCGAGCCGCTGCCCGCGACGGTCGGGCTCGCGAGCGCCGCGCGACAATTGCGCATCCTGTACGCGTCGACCGACGGCGTCGGCGGCCATGCGCCGATCGCCGTGTCGGGCGCGCTGTTCGTGCCGCGCGGCACGCCGCCGGCCGGCGGCTGGCCGATCGTCGCGTGGGCGCACGGCACGTTCGGGATGGCCGACATCTGCGCGCCGTCGTGGTTCGGCCGCTCGTATCGCGACGTGCGCTACCTGAACGCCTGGCTTCAGCAAGGGTTCGCGGTGGTCGCCACCGACTATCAGGGGCTCGGCACACCGGGCCCGAATCCGCAGCTCAACAACCGTTCGAACAGCTACACACTGCTCGACAGCGTGCGCGCGGTGCTCGGCGGCGTGCCGGGCCTCGCGAACGAGGTCGTGCTGGTCGGCCAGTCGCAAGGCGGCTCGGCCGTGATCGCGGCAGCCGGCTACGCGCCGGCCTATGCGCCCGAACTGGCGATCCGAGCGACCGTCGCGACCGGCACGATCTACAACGCGTCGCACGCCACGCTCGCGGCGCTGCCGAAGTTCGAGACGGCGTACCGGCGCGATCCCGACCGCGTCGATCCGACGCTCGCGTACCAGTTCTACTCGGTGCTGTCCGCGCAGCAGATCGATCCGTCGCTGCGGGCCGACGAGGTACTGACCGACACCGCGCTGCCGATTCTCGACCAGGCGCGCATCGGTTGCCTCGCATCGCTCGAGGACGATGCGGCGCTCGCGCACCTCACGCACGCGAACACCGTGAAGCCGGGCGGCGATGCGCGGCTGAAGGCGTGGTGGGACGACTACCTGAAATACCCGACGCTGAAGATCGCGACGCCCGTCTTCATCGGCGCGGGCGCGGACGACGGGCTGGCGCCGCTCGAACTCGCGCTCGCCAGGGACGCGTGCGCGGCGGGCACGACGGTCGAGGCGCACCTGTATGCGGGCCGCGAGCACAACGGCACCGTGAACGCGTCGCTTGCCGATTCGATTCCGTTCGTGAAACGCGTGCTGGCCGGCGAGACGATCCGCCCGGTCTGCTCGCCTGCCGCGCAGCCGGCCGTGTCGCAATAGCCGGCTCGCGGCGCTTTGCACGACGGCGCGAATGCTTGTGCAAATCCGTTATTGGATCGCGCCGCCGCCCATTTTTATACTCGTCAGCACTCTCTGCCAAAGAGTGCCAGCCAACTTCGACAGAACCGTACAGGACGAAAAAATGAGCCTACGCCCCTTGCACGATCGCGTGATCGTGAAGCGACTCGATCAGGAAACCACCACCGCGTCGGGCATCGTGATCCCCGACAGCGCCGCCGAAAAACCCGACCAGGGCGAAGTGATCGCCGTGGGCCCCGGCCGCAAGGACACGGACGGCCAGCGCATCGTGCCCGACCTGCAGGTCGGCGAGCGCGTGCTGTTCGGCAAGTACGCGGGGCAAGCCGTCAAGGTGGACGGCAACGAGTTTCTCGTGCTGCGCGAAGAAGACATCGTCGCGGTCGTCAATCAATAACGGAGCGCAATCATGGCAGCCAAGGAAATCATTTTCAGCGACATCGCACGGTCGAAGCTGACCGAAGGCGTGAACATCCTCGCGAACGCGGTGAAGGTCACGCTCGGGCCGAAAGGCCGCAACGTCGTGCTCGAACGCAGCTTCGGCGCACCCGTCGTCACGAAGGACGGCGTGTCGGTCGCGAAGGAAATCGAACTCGCGGACAAGCTGCAGAACATCGGCGCGCAGCTCGTGAAGGAAGTCGCGTCGCGCACCAGCGACGCGGCCGGCGACGGCACGACGACGGCCACCGTGCTCGCGCAGGCGATCGTCCGCGAAGGCCAGAAATACGTGGCGGCCGGGCTCAATCCGCTCGATCTGAAGCGCGGCATCGACAAGGCCGTCGCGTCGGCCGTCGACGAATTGAAGAAGATCAGCAAGCCGACCACCACGAGCAAGGAAATCGCGCAGGTCGCGACGATCTCCGCGAACGGCGAGGAATCGATCGGCCAGCGCATCGCGGAAGCAATCGACCGGGTCGGCAAGGAAGGCGTGATCACCGTCGAGGACGGCAAGTCGCTCGCGGACGAGCTCGACGTCGTCGAAGGGCTGCAGTTCGATCGCGGCTACCTGTCGCCGTATTTCATCAACAATCCGGACAAGCAGATCGCCGAGATCGAAAGCCCGTACATCCTGCTGCACGACAAGAAGATCTCGAACATCCGCGACCTGCTGCCGGTGCTCGAACAGGTCGCCAAGTCGGGCCGGCCGCTGCTGATCATCGCGGAAGACGTCGAAGGCGAAGCGCTCGCGACGCTGGTCGTCAACAACATCCGCGGCATCCTGAAGACGGTCGCGGTCAAGGCGCCGGGCTTCGGCGATCGCCGCAAGGCGCTGCTCGAGGACATCGCGATCCTCACCGGCGGCCAGGTGATCGCCGAGGAAACGGGCCTGACGCTCGAGAAGGCCACGCTCGCCGAACTGGGGCAGGCGAAGCGCATCGAGGTCGGCAAGGAAAACACCACGGTGATCGACGGCGCGGGCGATGCGAAGAACATCGAGGCGCGCGTGAAGCAGATCCGCGTGCAGATCGACGAAGCGACGTCCGACTACGACCGCGAGAAGCTGCAGGAGCGCGTCGCGAAGCTCGCGGGCGGCGTGGCGGTGATCAAGGTCGGCGGTGCGACCGAAATCGAGGTGAAGGAGAAGAAGGATCGCGTCGACGACGCGCTGCACGCCACGCGCGCGGCCGTCGAGGAAGGCATCGTGCCGGGCGGCGGCGTCGCGCTGATCCGCGTGCGGCAGGCGATCCGCGAACTGAAAGGCGCAAACGCCGACCAGGACGCGGGCATCAAGATCGTGCTGCGCGCGCTGGAGGAACCGCTGCGCCAGATCGTCACGAATGCGGGCGAGGAAGCGAGCGTCGTCGTCGCGAAGGTCGCGGAAGGCACCGGCAACTTCGGGTACAACGCGCAGACGGGCGAGTACGGCGACCTCGTCGAATCGGGCGTGCTCGATCCGACCAAGGTCACGCGCACCGCGCTGCAGAACGCGGCGTCGGTGGCCGGGCTGCTGCTGACGACCGATGCGACCGTGTTCGAAGCGCCGAAGGATGCGGCGCCCGCTGCCGCGCCGGGCGGCCCGGGCGCGGGCGGGCCGGGGTTCGATTTCTGACGACGCAGCGTGCGCGCCGGTTCGCCGGCGTGCGCGCGGCCGGGCAGGACCCTGCAACGCGTGGCGACGAAAGTCGTCACGCGTTGTGCGCTTTGGCGCACCGCAATACGATTGCCGGCGGGCCGATTGCCGCGCTCGGGTAAGATGAAGACCCGTCCCGTCCCGTCACGCCACTGCCACGCCATGTCGCCCATCGCCAACATCCTGCTGCCGCTCGCCGGCGTCCTGCTGCTGAGCGTCGCCAGTCCCGGCCCGAATTTCGTGATCGTCACGTCCACCGCCGTCGTGTCGCGCCGCGCGGGCATGATGACGGGGCTCGGCCTCGCCGCCGCGTCGGGTACTTGGGCCGCGATCGCGATCGCCGGCCTGAGCCTGCTCGTGACCCACGTCGCCTGGGTACACACCGCGCTGCGGCTGGCGGGCGCCGCCTACCTGATCTGGCTCGGCCTGAAAATGATCGTGACCGCGCGCAAGCCGTTGCCCGTTTCCGCACCGGCCGCGACGTCCGACTGGCGCGCGGCGAGAAAAGGCTACGTCGTCAGCATGACGAACCCGAAGTCCGTCGCGTTCTACGGCAGTATCTTCGCGCTGATGGTGCCGGCCCATGCGCCGGCGTGGCTCGATCTGTCGGTCGTCGTGCTGTCGGTCGCGATCTCGGCTGCGTGGTATTGCACGATGGCGCTGCTCGCGTCGCATCCGTCGGTGCGCCGGCTGCTGATCCGGCGCAAGGCCGTGCTCGATACGGCCGCCGGGCTGTTGCTGATGGGCGTGGGTGGGCGGATGCTGGCCGGACGTTGATCCGCGGCGCCCCGATCGCTTCCGTCGCTCATCATCATGCCGACCGCACACACCCTTCTGGACGACTACGAACGCCTCGGCTGGACCGGTAACGATCCGATGTCGCAGATGCTGGCACTGCGGCGCGACGAACCAGCGGCACTCGTCGATCTCGTGATCGCGTCGTTCGATCGCACGTTCGCGCATGCGACGTTCATCGACGCCGCGATCGACCTGATGGACGACATCGCGTTCGCGAACGTTGCAGCCGAAGCGTGGCGACGGGTCGTCGAAGGCGCATGGAACGCGCGACTCGCGAACGTGCTGTCCAGCGTCGCGCTACGATCGCCGCAGGTGTTTTCCGATCACTGGGACGTACTGCTCGACGTGGTCGTCCCCCGGCATTCGCCGCGCATGCATTGTGCGGAATACGCGTGGCGGGCACTCGACGCGGCCACGATCGACGCGTGGCGCCGGCGGCTTGCGCAAGCACCCGTCGTTGACGACGCGGCGCGCGCACGCGCTGTCGCACTGCTCCATTCACGACAACCTGCAGCCGTGCTCGATGCGGTGGCCCGGCTGTTTCCGGACGATCCGGAGCAAGCCGCGAACTGGCTCATGTCAGCGAGCTACACGCTGGAGCACGGCACGTTGCGCGCATTGCACGGCGATTCTCCGCTGCATATCGACTTCGGACGCGCGCTGCGTGCGCCGGCACTTCGCGACATGCCGAAGTGGAAACGCGAGATTCAGGCGAATCATCCGACCTGGCAAGCGGGCGAATCCCGTCGGTCGAACGCGCACTTCGGCGGCGTGTCGCCGCATCGATGCGGCCTGTGCCATCAGCCGTTGCATCGGCTGCTGACGCTGCCGCAACCGATCGAAGCGGGTATCGACAGCACGACGCCCGTGTCGTTCGCCACCTGCCTGGCGTGCCTCGGTTGGGAAAGCGACGGCCCGCTGTTCTACCGGCACGACGAGTCGGGTCATGCGGTCGCCCATCCCTCGCAGCGGCACGATGCCGCGATCGAGCCCGACTATCCGGCCAGCCCCTTCGTCGAATCCGACGTCGACGTTTTCGCCGCGCCCGCGCGCTGGGCCTGGCAGGAATGGGGGGAGTCGAACGGCAGGCAGAACCTCAGCCGCGTCGGCGGTCCGCCGTCGTGGGTGCAGTCCGCGTGGTATCCCGATTGCCCCGATTGCGGCCGCAAGATGCGCTTCGCCATGCAGCTCGACTCCGAGCTTCCGCAAGTCGACGGCGGCGAATGGCTGTGGGGCAGCGGCGGCGCGAACTATACGTTCTGGTGCGCGCCATGCCGGACCAGCGCGCATCTGTGGCAGTGCACATAACGCGCGATTCACGCACCTTTACGACCTTTTTACTTGCGCCGGCGCATCCGTTCACTAGAATGGATTCGCCATCCACCACCGAGCACGCGCCATGCGCATCCGAAGTCCTCGTCCTCCGAGTTGCTTCTCCGCCTGACAGGCCGGACGCCTGCGTCTCCTTCCCGAGCCACCGTCCCGCCGACACGCGGACGATGCGCGCCGTAGTCCTTCCCGTGCACGCTTGAACACGACGTCGATGCGGTCGTCCCGCATCGCACATCGCAATGCGTGCGACACGTTCCGCGTAACGGCACGTCATCGATCCGCCGATCCAATCCATTTATTTTGTATCACTGATTTTATTCACGGGGATTCCCGCTTCCGAAGCCGCGCACGCCCCGTCTCGATCGTCTTTCATACAGGAGCAATGGAATGATGCTGGGCTTGACGTTCTGGAAACACGTGATAGGCGCGCGAACCCCTGCTCTCCACGAGGACCGGACGACGGCGCACGGCCGACACCGCCGGGTATCGAGAACGCTCGTGCTGGCGAGCGCCATCGTGGCGTTCGCGGCAATCGCATTCGGCGCGCCGGTCGTCGGCATTTCAGTGTTTCTGCTGACGACGCTGCCGTTCGTGCTGTCGGGAACCTGAGGGTGTCCGTATCGCGCGCGGCGGCATCGGCGCTCGATACGAGATTTTAATGCCCGGCCCCCGCGTATCTGACACCGTCTTTACGCGGGTTTGTCTAGGATTTCCCTGTCATCCCGACACGGAGAGATCCGCATGCAAACGCATCAGGCCGCCGTCGGCGGCCAATCCGGCCGCCCTCAGCAACGCGGTGGCACACCGTTCGCGACCGCGCTCGCCGACGCCTGTCCGCCGGACAATATCCTGCTCGACGTACCGGTGGAAAGCGCGATCCAGTTGTTCGATCTCGTCGCTCACCATGTCGCACGCGACAGCGGCGTATCCGCGGAACGGATCCGGGCCGAACTGATCAAGCGCGAACAACTCGGCTCGACCGGCCTCGGCCAGGGCGTCGCGATTCCGCATGCGCGAGTCGACGGGATCGGCTCGGCCGTCGCGCTGTTCGTCCGCGCGCGATACCCGTTCACGTTCAACGCGCCCGACCGCAAGCCCGTGCGCGAATTCGTCGTGCTGGTTCTGCCGCACGCGGACGACCGTGCACACCTCGAACTGCTCGCCGACGCCGCACGATGGTTCAGCGAACGCGCGATCCGGCAAGCGTCACGCGACGCACAAACGCCCGACGAGATCCGCCGACTCATGCAACGCACTGTTTGATCGAGCGTCGCGCAACGACAGGTATCCCCTTCATCCTTTCGAACGCCCATGTTCCCAGACCCTGACACTCCCACTCGACGCGTGGCCGGCTTGGCCCGCTCACTGCCGTTCATGCAGGCGCTGCACGGACAGACCGTCGTCATCATCGACGGTGGTGCCGCCAGCGACGCCCACACGCGCTCGGCCTTCGCGCAGGATGTCGCGCTGCTCGCGCTCACCGGCATCCATCCGATCGTGATCCAAAGCATTCCGACTGCGTCCGTCGCGCAATCGGTCCACGCGACACACGCCGCCATGGCCGGCGTCAACCATGAACTCGTGCGCCTGATCGGCAGCCACGGCGCGCGGGCAATCGGCGTCGACGGTCACGACGGCGGCCTGCTGGTCGCCAGCGCCGAATCCGACCACGCGGACACGAGCAAGGTCGCGCGGTTCGACGTCACCGCGTTGAACGCGTTGCTCGACAACGGACTGGTGCCCGTCGTGATGCCGGTCGCACCGGACGACGCAGGCCATGATCGGCTGCTGCGCCCGGAACGGCTCGGCAGCCTGTTCGCGCAACGTACGGGCGCCGTTACGCTGGTGATCATGGTTGACAGCGCATGGCTGCGCGAACTCGGCGAACTCACCGGGCTGTACGGCATCACGGAGCTGGAGCAATGGCTCGCCGAGCATCCGGCCGCCAACGCGGCGCCGTGCGTACGGGACGCGCTCGATGCGCTCGCACACGGCGTGCAGAATGCCCATCTCGCTGATATCGGGCAACCCGAATCGCTGATCGACGAGCTGTTGGCGGAGGAGGGATCGGGCGTGGTGTTCTGCCGACGCGGCAACACCGATCTGCTGTCGGAAACCCGTCGCTACTTCGCCGATTCGGCGTGCGTGCTGCGTGACGGGTTCAGTGTCGAGCAGAAGCCGGTTGTACGGTTTTGACCGGGCAGCACGAACACGCTTGCGGCGGCCCGCAAAGGCCGCCGCAAGCGGGCAAGCATCGACACGGCAACGACGTCAACGTCGCGCCGCCAGTCTCCTGACGACACTCACCAGCGCATCGACTTCATCGCACGTGTTGTAGAACGCGAGCGACGGCCGCACCGTGGCTTCGAGCCCGAAGCGCCGCAGGATCGGTTGCGCGCAGTGGTGCCCCGAGCGCACCGCGATGCCCTCTTCGTTCAGCGCCTGCCCGACCTCCTCGGTTTCATAGCCCTTCAGCACGAACGACAGCACGCTCGCCTTGTCGCGCGCGGTACCGACGAGCCGCACGCCCGGCACCGGCGCGAGCACGCTCGTCGCATACGCGAGCAGATCGTGCTCGTAGCGCGCGATGTTCTCGATGCCGACGCGGTTCACGTAGTCGAGCGCCGCGCCGAGCCCCACCGCATCCGCGATGTTGCCGGTGCCGGCTTCGAAGCGGTTCGGCGGCGGCTGGAACACCGTGCGCTCGAACGTCACGTCCGCGATCATGTTGCCGCCACCCTGCCACGGCGGCATGTCGTCGAGGATCGCGCGTTTGCCGTACACGACGCCGATCCCGGTCGGCCCGTAGATCTTGTGCCCGGAGAACACGAAGAAATCCGCATCGAGCGCCTGCACGTCCACGCGCATGTGCGAGATCGACTGCGCACCGTCGACCAGCGCCTTCGCGCCCGCGCGATGCGCGAGCTCGACGATCTCCTTCACCGGCACGACCGTGCCGAGCGCGTTCGACACCTGCGTGACCGACACGATCTTCGTGCGATCGTTGAGCAGCTTCCGGTATTCGTCGAGCAGCACCTGCCCCGAATCGTCGACCGGAATCACGCGCAGCTTCGCACCCTTGAGCGCGGCAAGCTGCTGCCACGGCACGATGTTCGCGTGATGCTCGAGATGCGACACGACGATCTCGTCGCCTTCGCCGACGTTCTGCACGCCCCACGTCTTCGCGATCAGGTTGATCGCCTCGGTCGTGCCGCGCACGAACACGATCTCGTCGGGCGACGATGCACCGATGAAGCGCTGCACCGTCTCCCGCGCATGCTCGTACGCATCCGTCGCGCGTCCCGCCAGTGCATGCGCCGCGCGGTGGATGTTCGAGTTCTCGTGAGCGTAGAAGTACGCGAGTCGGTCGATCACGGCTTGCGGCTTGTGCGTCGTCGCCGCGTTGTCGAACCAGACGAGCTGCTTGCCGTTCACGCGTTCCTGCAGGATCGGGAAGTCGCGGCGGATCGCGTTCACGTCGAACGGCGGATGGGCGCCGCGATGCAGCTGACCGTGCGGCTCGGCTGCCTGCGCATCGTCGATGAAGTAGCGCGGCACGTCGGCGCCCGACGCGCGCGACGCCGGCACGTCGCGATGCACGGCCAGCAGCGCGCGCAGCGCGTCGTCGCCCGGCAACCCGAACGCTTCCGGCGACGCGAGGCCGTTCGACGGCACGACGATGTCCTGCGGCGTCGCCTGCCAGCCCTGCAGCGAACCGTCGGTGAAGTAGTACGGCGACGCCTTCGCCGCGCCTTCCGGTGCCGGCGCATTCACCTGCGGCACACCGAGCGCCGCGCCGCCGACGCGCGGCTCCAGCGCGGGCGCGATCGATACGACGTTGTCGGGCAGCCCGTTCTGCGCGGCCGCATGCGGCGCGAGCGCGGGTGCGCGGTTGCCGAGCGACAGCACGTGCGTCGGCGCGGACGGCGCTAGATTCGCGCCCGGTACCTTGCCTTGCGGCAGCGCGAGCCCCGGCACGCCGGTGCCCGCCCCGCCCGGGCCCGCGAGCGGCGAGCCGCCCGGCACCGGGTTGCTCACCGACGCGAGAATCGGCGCCGCCGCAGGCAAGGCCGACGGCACGCCGCCGACCGCGCCGCTGCCCGCCGACAGCCCGGGCGCGGTGGCCTG
>NZ_JAKWFH010000087.1:0-18245 GCF_029522185.1 Burkholderia sp. IO2
GGCGCCGGGGGCCGCCGCGGCGGCTGCAGCGGCGGGCGCTGAGCCGGCCGTCGCGCCGATGGCCGCGATCCGGGCCGCGCACGTCGAGCCGGCGGCGGACAAGGGCGAACGGGCGGCGAAGCCGGCGACCGACAAGGTGGCCGACAAACCGGCCGAGCGGCCCGACAAGGCCGCGGAAAAGTCCGCCGAGGCCGCGCCGCGCGCAGCCGACAAGGCGGCCGGCCAGGCAACCGATCCGGCGCCCTCGTCGGCCGACAAGCCCTCCGCCGATTCCGCCGCGCGCACGCCCGCGCGCGCACGCGATGCCGCGGCGCCCGACGCCGATACGCCGCCCGGCGGCGCGAGTCTTGCTGCCGCGCAGGCGCGCGTGGCCGATGCCGACCACTGAATTGCCCAGCGATCGTGCCGCGCGCCGCGCGGCCGTTTCCGAACCTGTCTCCCAAACGATATGAACACTCCCGCTCCTACCGGTTTCCGTTGCGGCATGATCGCGATCGTGGGCCGCCCGAACGTCGGCAAGTCGACGTTGATGAACGCACTCGTCGGCCAGAAGATCAGCATCACGTCGCGCAAGGCGCAGACGACCCGCCACCGCATCACCGGCATCAACACGTTCGACGACGCGCAATTCGTATTCGTCGACACGCCGGGCTTTCAGACCCGTCACAGCACCGCGCTGAACCGTTCGCTGAACCGCGCGGTCACGTCGACGCTGACGTCGGTCGACGTGATCCTGTTCGTGATCGAGGCCGGCCGCTTCGGCCCCGACGACCAGAAGGTGCTCGACCTGATCCCGCCCGGCATGCCGACGCTGCTGATCGCGAACAAGATCGACCGCGTGAACGACAAGGCGTCGCTGTTCCCGTTCATGCAGAAGGTGAGCGAACTGCGCGAATTCACCGAGCTCGTGCCGCTGTCGGCGGAGAAGCCGGAAGACATCAAGCGCCTGCTGGACACGATCAAGCCGTACCTGCCGGAAGGCGAGCCGATCTACGGCGAGGACGAGCTGACCGACCGCAGCTCGCGTTTTCTCGCGGCCGAAATCCTGCGCGAGAAGGTGTTCCGCTGGACCGGCGACGAGCTGCCGTACACGAGCACCGTGCTGATCGACAAGTTCGAGGAGGAGGGGCGCCTGAAGCGCATCTTCGCGACGATCCTCGTCGAGCGCGATTCGCACAAGGCGATGGTGATCGGCAAGAAGGGCGAGAAGCTCAAGCAGATCAGCACCGAGGCGCGGATGGACATGGAAAAGCTGTTCGACGGCCCCGTATACCTCGAGACCTTCGTGAAGGTGAAGAGCGGCTGGGCCGACAACGAGGCGGGGCTGCGTGCCTATGGGTACGAATGACGCGCTGACGTCGACCGAAGACGCGGTGGCGGCCGGCGCGAACGACGCGCCGTTGCCGGCACCGCCCGAACCGCCGCGCAAGGCGCGGCGCGCGACGTCTCGCACGTCCGATTTCCGCGTCGCCGAGCAGCCGGCGTTCGTGCTGCACAGCTATCCGTATCGGGAAACGAGCCTGATCGTCGACGTGCTGACACGTGACCACGGCCGGCTCGCGCTCGTCGCGAAGGGCGCGAAGCGCCCGCACTCCGCGTTGCGCGGCGTGTTGCAGACGTTCCAGCCGCTGCTGCTGTCCTGGTCCGGCAAATCCGAGGTGCGCACGCTGACGGGCGCCGAGTGGGTCGGCGGGATGCTGCCGCTCGGCGGCGACGGCCTGTTGTGCGGTTTCTACGCGAACGAGCTGCTCGTGAAATTCTGCGCGCGCGAGGATCCGCAGCCGCCGCTGTTCAATCATTACGTGCTGACCCTCACGCGTCTCGCGCACGGCGAGCCCGCGGTGCAGGTGCTGCGCTCGTTCGAACGCGTGCTGCTGCGCGAGACCGGCTATGCGATGGCGCTGAACCGCACGGTCGCCCGCCGCGCGGTCGAACCCGAGCGCCGCTACGTGTTCGATCCGGAGCGTGGCGTACGCAATGCGGACGACGACGTGCCGTCGCACTGGCCGGTCATCACCGGCCAGACGTTGCTCGACATGGAGCAGGACGATTACCATCGAGCCCAGACGGTTGCGCAGAGCAAGACGCTGATGCGCTTCCTGCTGAACACCTATCTCGGCGGTACGCCGCTCGCCACGCGTCAGATCCTGATCGACCTGCAAAACCTATGAGCTTCTTCCTGACAACGCCCACCGCCATCGACCTCGGCGTGAACATCGACCACGTCGCGACGCTGCGCAATGCGCGCGGCACGCGCTATCCCGATCCGATCCGCGCGGCGCTCGCCGCCGAAGAGGCGGGCGCGGACGCGATCACGCTGCACCTGCGCGAGGATCGCCGTCACATCGTCGACGCGGACGTGCGCCAGTTGCGCCCGCTGCTGAAGACGCGCATGAACCTCGAATGCGCGGTGACGGCCGAGATGCTCGACATCGCTTGCGAAGTGCGTCCGCACGACGCATGCCTCGTGCCGGAGAAGCGCGAGGAACTGACGACCGAAGGCGGTCTCGACGTGGCCGGCCACTTCGAGGCGGTGCGCGCCGCATGCAAGCAGCTCGCCGACGAGGGCGTGCGCGTGTCGCTGTTCATCGACCCGGACGACACGCAGATCCGCGCTGCGCACGAAGCGGGCGCGCCGGTGATCGAGCTGCATACGGGCCGCTACGCCGAAGCGCACGACGAAGCGGAGCAGCAGCGCGAATACGAGCGTATCGTCGCGGGCGTACAGGCCGGCGCGCAGCTTGGCCTGAAGGTCAATGCGGGCCATGGGCTGCACTACACGAACGTGCAGCAGATCGCCGCGATCGACGGCATCGTCGAGCTGAACATCGGCCACGCGATCGTCGCGCACGCGATCTTCGCGGGCTGGGACAACGCGGTGCGCGAGATGAAGGCGATCATGGTCGCCGCACGCGTCGCCGCGCTGCATGGCGGCGCGCGCTGACGATGCGAGGCCGCCGCGCCCCGCACGCCGTTGGCGACGCGTTTGACCCGGCCTCGCCGGGCCACCCCGGCGGAGACTGACATGGCGATCTACGGCATCGGTACCGACATCGCGCAGGTGAGCCGCGTCGCGGCTGTGCTCGAACGCACGGGCGGCCGGTTTGCCGAGAAGGTGCTCGGCCCCGACGAACTGCGCGTGTTCCACGCCCGGCGCGCCCGCTCCGAGGCGCGCGGCATCGCGTTTCTCGCGACGCGCTTCTCCGCGAAGGAAGCGTTCTCGAAGGCGATCGGGCTCGGCATGCATTGGCCGATGACGTGGCGCGCGCTGCAGACGCTCAATCATCCAAGCGGCGAGCCGTACGTGGTCGCATCCGGCGAGCTGGCTGAATGGCTGGCCGCGCGCGGCATCACGGCACGTGTGACGGTCAGCGACGAACGCGACTACGCGGTGTCGTTCGTGGTCGCCGAAACGGACGCCGCGCCTGGCACTGCACCTGTTTCCCGAACTTCTTCCTGACGGAATTCACGATTCGATGAAAACGACTCCCGGCCCGGTCATGCTCGACGTCGTCGGCACGACCCTGTCGCGCGACGATGCGCGGCGCCTCGCGCATCCGAATACCGGCGGCGTGATCCTGTTCGCGCGGCACTTCCAGAATCGTGCGCAACTGACCGCGCTGACCGATTCGATCCGCGCGGTGCGCGAAGACATCCTGATCGCCGTCGATCACGAAGGCGGGCGCGTGCAGCGGTTCCGCACCGACGGCTTCACGGTGCTGCCCGCGATGCGTCGCCTCGGCGAGCTGTGGGATCGCGACGTGCTGCTCGCGACGAAGGTCGCGACCGCCGTCGGTTACATCCTGGCCGCCGAGCTGCGCGCGTGCGGGATCGACATGAGCTTCACGCCCGTGCTCGATCTCGACTACGGGCACTCGAAGGTGATCGGCGATCGTGCGTTCCATCGCGATCCGCGCGTCGTCACGCTATTGGCGAAGAGCCTGAACCATGGGCTGTCGCTTGCCGGCATGGCGAACTGCGGCAAGCATTTCCCCGGGCACGGCTTCGCGGAGGCCGATTCGCACGTCGCGCTGCCGACCGACGACCGCACGCTCGACGCGATCCTCGAGCAGGACGTCGCGCCGTACGACTGGCTCGGGCTGTCGCTGGCCGCGGTGATCCCGGCGCACGTGATCTACACGCAGGTCGACAAGCGGCCGGCGGGCTTTTCGCGCGTGTGGCTGCAGGACATCCTGCGCGGCAAGCTCGGCTTCACGGGTGCGATCTTCAGCGACGACCTGTCGATGGAGGCTGCCCGCGAAGGCGGCACGCTCACGCAGGCCGCCGACGCCGCACTCGCCGCCGGTTGCGACATGGTGCTCGTCTGCAATCAGCCGGATGCAGCCGAAGTCGTGCTGAACGGACTGAAGGCGCGGGCCTCGGCCGAGTCGGTGCGGCGCATCAAGCGGATGCGTGCGCGCGGCAAGGCGCTCAAGTGGGACAAGCTGATCGCGCAGCCCGAGTATCTGCAGGCACAGGCGCTGTTGAGCAGCGCGCTGGCGTAAGCGGGCAGGGCGGGCGCGGATCGTGTCGTTCCGGTCGCTCCAAACGAAAAGCCGCGCAATCGCGCGGCTTTTTTACGGGTGGCGACAGCCTGATTCGAACAGTCGCCAGCACGGACCTGAACGCAACTAACGGTCAGATCCTGCCAGCGCCCGTATCCAGGGCGCCGTTCGCTCAGTTCACCTTCATCCGCTGCAGCTTGTTGTACAGCGTCTTCGGGCTGATGCCGAGCAGCGTCGCGGCGCGGTGGCGCGTACCGCCGACCGCGTCGAGCGTCGCGCGGATCAGCAGATCCTCGACGTCGGACAGCGGCGTGCCGACCTTGATCTGCACGCTGCTGCCGTTCAGCGCGGCGCCGGCGGAGAAGCTGGCCTCGCCCGCGCGCAGCGTCTCGATGAAGTCGCCCGATGCGTCGTACGCGAAGCGCACGCGCTCCTGCAGCTCGCGCACGTTGCCCGGCCATTCGTACGACAGGCATTCGCGCACGAAGCCCGGCGCCGCGCGCTTGTCGGTCGTGCTGCGGCCGGTTGCGCGCGCTTCGCGGTTCAGTTCGTCGATCTGCGCATCCGCGATCGCGAGTGCGTCGCCGTCGCGCTCGCGCAGCGGGGGCATCGTGATCGATGCCGCATCGAGGCGCAGCCACAGATCCTCTCGCAGTGTGCCGTTTGCCACCGCTTCACGCGCCGGGCGGCGCGTGGCCGCGATCAGCCGGAAATCGCTGGTGATCGAGCTCGTGCCGCCGATCCGCATGAAGTTCTGCGAATCGAGCGCGTGCAGCAGCGCTTCCTGCAGCACGAGCGGCAGTGCGGTGATTTCGTCGAGGAACAGCGTGCCGCCGCCGGCTTGCTCGAACAGGCCCGACTCGCGGCGCTCCGCGCCGTCGAAGGCGCCGCGCTCGTGGCCGAACAGCACGCTGTCGAGCGACGCGCCATGGCGGCCGGCCTGCGCGAGCATCCGGCAGTCGAACGACACGAACGGCCCCTTGCGGCGCCGGCTCAGCTCGTGCAACGTGCGCGCGGCCAGCTTCTTGCCGGTGCCGGCTTCGCCCGAGAACAGCACGGCCGTCTCGGTGCGGGCGTTGTGCTCGATCATGTCGTACACGTGCTGCATCGCGTCGCTGCGGCCGACCAGCGCGCCGAAGCGGCCCAGATGGCGCAGCGATGCCCGCAGCGACTGCACTTCGTCGATCAGTTCGTACGGGCGGGGAATCCGCGCGAGCAGGCTGCGCAGGCGCGGAATGTTGATCGGCTTGAGCAGGTAGTCCCAGATGCCGTGGCGCAAACCCTCGATGGCACTCTCGACCGTCGCGTTGCCCGTCAGCACGATCACGGGCAGCGAGCCGTTCGGCTGTTGCTGCGGCAAGTGCTGGAGCAGGTCGAAGCCGCTGCCGTCCGGCAGGTTCAGGTCGACGAGCACGACGTCGGGAATCGAGCGGCCGAGCGCCGTGCGCGCTTCGGCGAGCGACGTGGCCGTGTCGACCGAGAAGCCGTCTGCGGCGAGCAGCGCGGTGAGGCCTGACAGGCTGTTGGGATCGTCTTCGACAATCAGGGCGTGTGGCATGGTGGACGCGAGTCGAGTCAAGAGAGGCGGGCTGTCGGCCAGCGGGCCGCAGCCGCATGTCGGATTAAAGACTGATTTTATGCCCCGCCGAACGCGTCACGCGCATTATTTCTCCGGCGCTATAAAACAGTTACCGATGATACAAATTGAATATCTTTACCGGTGGATTTTGTGCTGCTTATGGCGCCGGCTTGTGGCAGCTGTTGACGCCAGGCAAACAAAAAGCGCCCCGAAGGGCGCTTTGTTCGATGCGGATATCGCAGACGATTACGCGCGGCTGCGGTATTCGTTCGTGCGCGTATCGATTTCGATCTTGTCGCCGGTGTTGCAGAACAGCGGCACCTGCAGTTCGAAGCCGGTCGCCAGCTTCGCGTTCTTCAGCACCTTGCCCGACGACGTGTCGCCCTTGACGGCCGGTTCCGTGTAGGTGATTTCGCGAACGAGGATCGTCGGCAGTTCGACCGAGATGGCCTTCTCGTTGTAGAACACGACTTCGCAAGCCATGCCGTCTTCGAGGTAGTTCAGCGCTTCGCCCATCATTTCGGCTTCGACTTCGTACTGGTTGTAGTCGGCGTCCATGAACACGTACATCGGGTCGGCGAAGTACGAGTACGTCACTTCCTTGCGGTCGAGCACGACGACGTCGAACTTGTCGTCGGCCTTGTAGACCGATTCCTGACCTGCGTTCGACAGCAGGTTCTTCATCTTCATCTTGACGACGGCGGCGTTACGGCCCGACTTGTTGTATTCCGTCTTTGCGATGACCCAGGCGTCGCTGCCGATCTGCACGACGTTGCCTACGCGGAGTTCCTGTGCGGTTTTCATAAAAACACTGTCCTGATCAAATCAAATAAATAGGTGCCTGAGCGGTGCACAACGGGTGAGGCGCCAAGCAGATGCGTTCCGGTGGGCGCCCAAAGCTCAAACGCGAGCGCTTGCGTGGTCAGCCGTCGGATAACCGCTTATTTTAACTGAGATTTTGCGTATTCCGCCAGCTTTCCGGCGAGATCGCCGACGGCCGCGAGCGCGTCGGCCCAGCGGATCGCATTGGCGTCCAGCGCGGCGCGGTGTTGCCAGAAATCGGCCCAGTCGGGCGTGCCGGCGCCGTTCCACGCATGCCAGAACCGCTCGAGCGCCGCGCGCGGCGCATCGGGGAGGCCGGCCGACAGGTGCGCGAGCGCGGCATCGAGCTTCGGCAGGTGCACGTCGTCGGCCTGCGGGTAGATGTGCCACACGAACGGCTTGCGCGCCCATTGCGCGCGGACGAACGAATCCTCGCCGCGCACGAAGTTGAGGTCGGCGACCCACAGCAGCGCGTCGTAGTCGGGCTGCGGAACGAACGCGAGCCCGTGGGCGGTCAGGTTGCCGCTGCGCGCATGCGCGCCCGCCGCGAATGATTCGACCCCGAAAAAGCGCGCGATGGCCGGCGACACGCGCCCGGCGGGTACGAGCGCGATGACCGGCGACGGGCCGTCGCGCCACTGCGCGAGCAGCGCGTCGACGGCCGGGTTCTCGTAGGCGAACAGGCTGACGACCGTCGCGCCGGGCGCCGGCGGCGCGCCGCCGGTCGCGTGCCGCCACCACGCGGCGCGCGCTGCCGGGTCGGCGTCGAAGGCCGCGCGGCGTGCGTCGAGGTCGCGCTCCTTCGGCACGCCGCCGGTGCCGGCCGACAGGCCCGGAAAGAAGAACGTCTTCAGCAGCGGGTAGCGCGGATGCGGCGACGGCCGCAAATGGAAATCGGCGACCCAGTCCTCGGCGCTCAGGTATTCGAGGTTGATCCACACGGGGCGGCGCGCGCGTCGCGCCATCGCCTCGAGATACGGGCCGGGCAGCTCGCACGCGAACGCCTCGATCACGACATCGGCGATGTCCAGCGCGTCGCCGACTTCCGCATGCCAGTGCTCGATCACGATCGCGTCGACCGTCTGCCGGGTCGCGTCGGGGTCGACTTCCGGCAGCAGGCGCGCGAACGTGTGCAGGTCGTCGACGAACAGGCGAACCTGCCAGCCGTGCTCGTGCGCGAGCTGACGCGCGACGCGCCAGCACACGCCGATGTCGCCGAAATTGTCGATCACCGTGCAGAACAGGTCGCAGGCGATCGGTTCGCCCGGCGCGAGCGGCGCGGAAGAGAGTGGGGCAGCGGTGGTGCGTGGCATCGAAGCGGGCCGGTGAATGCTCTAAACTGGCGATTCTAATGGACCCGTTCCGCGTTACAAGGCGCCCGGATCACGCATGACATCCCCAGAAGCTTCCGATACTCCGTTCGAACCGAAGAAGATCCTTGCGCAGTTGCCGCACATGCCGGGTGTCTATCGCTATTACGACACGGCGGGCGCCGTCCTCTACGTCGGCAAGGCGCGCGACCTGAAAAAGCGCGTGTCGAGCTATTTCACGAAGACGCAACTGTCGCCGCGCATCGCGATGATGGTCACGCGCATCGCGCGCATCGAAACGACCGTCACGCGCTCGGAAGCCGAAGCGCTGCTGCTCGAGAACAACCTGATCAAGGCGCTCGCGCCGCGTTACAACATCCTGTTTCGCGACGACAAATCGTATCCGTACCTGAAGCTGACCGCGCACCGCTTTCCGCGGATGGCCTACTACCGCGGCTCAGTCGACAAGCAGAACCAGTATTTCGGGCCGTTCCCGAGTGCGTGGGCCGTGCGCGAGAGCATCCAGATCCTGCAGCGCGTGTTCCAGTTGCGCACCTGCGAGGATTCGGTCTTCAACAACCGCACGCGGCCGTGCCTGTTGCACCAGATCGGGCGGTGCACGGCGCCGTGCGTCGGCGCGATCTCCGACGAGGATTACGCGGTCGACGTGTCGAACGCCGCACGGTTCCTGCTCGGCCGGCAGTCCGAAGTGATGAAGGAGCTCGAGCAGAAGATGCACGCGTTCGCGGCTGAACTGAAATTCGAGCAGGCGGCGGCCGTGCGCAACCAGATGAGCTCGCTCGCGACGGTGCTGCACCAGCAGGCGATCGAGGTCGGCAGCGACAGCGACGTCGATGTCCTGGCCGTCGTCGCGCAGGGCGGGCGCGTGTGCGTGAACCTCGCGATGGTGCGCGGCGGCCGGCACCTCGGCGACAAGGCCTATTTCCCGACGCACGTCGAAAGCGCGCTGACGCTCGCCGAGGGCGGTCTCGGCGAAGACGCCGAGCCGGCGGAGGCGGTCGATGCGACGGCCGACGCGGTGCCCGATCTGCCCGCGGAAGAGGCCGGCAGCGCGCGCGGCACGGCGGCCGCGGCGTCGGTCGAGGCCGAGGTGCTCGACGCGTTCATCGCGCAGCACTATCTCGGCAATCGCGTGCCGCCCGTGCTCGTCGTCAGCCATGCACCGGCGAGCCGCGACCTGCTGGAGCTGCTGTCCGAGCAGGCCGGCCACAAGGTGTCGCTGGTGCGGCAGCCGCAGGGGCAGCGGCGCGCGTGGCTGTCGATGGCCGAGCAGAACGCGCGCCTCGCGCTCGCGCGGCTGCTGTCCGAGCAGGGCTCGCAGCAGGCGCGTACGCGCGCGCTGGCGGACGCGCTCAGCTACGACAGCGACGATCTCGCGACACTGCGGATCGAATGCTTCGACATCAGCCATACGATGGGCGAGGCGACGCAGGCGTCGTGCGTCGTCTATCACCATCACAAGATGCAGTCGGGCGAATACCGCCGCTACAACATCACGGGCATCACGCCGGGCGACGATTACGCGGCGATGCGGCAGGTGCTCACGCGCCGCTACGAGAAGATGGTCGAGCAGGCCGCGCAGGCGGCGGCCGTCGACGAAGCGGCCGGCATCGACGGCGAGTCGACGCGCCAGGCCGAGGCGTCGAGCCTGCTGCCGAACATCGTGCTGATCGACGGCGGCAAGGGCCAGGTCGAGATCGCGCGGCAGGTATTCACCGAGCTCGGCCTCGATACGTCGATGCTGGTCGGCGTCGCGAAAGGCGAGGGGCGCAAGGTCGGCCTCGAAACGCTGGTGTTTGCGGACGGCCGCACGCCGCTCGAACTCGGCAAGGAGAGCGCCGCGCTGATGCTCGTCGCGCAGATCCGCGACGAGGCGCACCGTTTCGCGATCACCGGCATGCGGGCGAAGCGGGCGAAGGCGCGCCAGACGTCGCGACTCGAGGAACTCGAGGGCGTCGGCGCGAAGCGCCGGCAGCGGCTGCTCGCGCGCTTCGGCGGGTTGCGCGGCGTGGTGGCCGCGAGTGTCGAGGAACTGGCGAGCGTCGAGGGCATTTCGCACGCGCTCGCCGAGCAGATCTACAAGCAGCTTCACTGACGCGGCCGTGCGGCCGGCGGCGTTGCCAGCGTTCTTGTGGCAGGCCGGTCGACACGGCACAATTGCGAATCCTTTACTGTCCCGCATGCCATGCCGTTCAATTTCCCGATTTTCCTGACGTGGGTACGGATCGTGCTGATTCCGCTCGTCGTCGGCGTGTTCTATCTGCCGGACACGGTGATGGGCGGCGCGCACCGCAATCTCGCGGCGGCGGCGATCTTCATCCTCGCCGCGCTGACCGACTGGTTCGACGGCTTCCTCGCCCGCAAGTGGAACCAGACGTCGTCGTTCGGCGCGTTCCTCGACCCGGTCGCGGACAAGCTGATGGTGACGGCCGCGCTGCTGATCCTCGTGCAGATTTCGCGGGTCGACGCGGCGATCGCGCTGGTGATCGTCGGTCGCGAGATCGCGATTTCGGCGCTGCGCGAGTGGATGGCCCAGATCGGCGCGTCGAAGAGCGTGGCGGTGAACCAGCTCGGCAAGTTCAAGACCGCGTGCCAGATGGTCGCGATTCCGATGCTGCTGTTCTACGGGCCGCTACCGCTGGGGATCGTGACGATCGACACGCGCGTGTGGGGCGAGTGGCTGATGTATCTGGCCGCGGTGTTGACCATCTGGTCGATGCTGTACTACGTGAAACTCGCATGGCCGCAGATTCGCGAGCGTGGCGGCGCCTGACCCGCATCGCCTGTGCGGCGGCGGTTTTTGTAAAAAGGGCTGGAAAAGCCCTTGACACACGAATGTGCCTTCGACATAATCTCGCTTCTCCGCTGCACGACGAAGTAAGTGTGTGACGGGGAAGCAGGAGCGTAGCAATACGCGGGAGTAGCTCAGTTGGTAGAGCGCAACCTTGCCAAGGTTGAGGTCGCGAGTTCGAGACTCGTCTCCCGCTCCAGATTTTTTCTGGCAGCGCGTGGTACGGCAAAGCGCTGCAGGTGCAGGACAATGCGGGAGTAGCTCAGTTGGTAGAGCGCAACCTTGCCAAGGTTGAGGTCGCGAGTTCGAGACTCGTCTCCCGCTCCAGATTTTTCTGGCAGCGTGTAGTACGGCGAAGCGCTGCAGATGCAGGACAATGCGGGAGTAGCTCAGTTGGTAGAGCGCAACCTTGCCAAGGTTGAGGTCGCGAGTTCGAGACTCGTCTCCCGCTCCAAGTAATGGGGAAGCCACGCTTCCCTTTTTATTTGATGGACCTCCGGTCCTCGAATGAAAATCTGTCGCTTGCCTCACGGCATCCGGACAGTCCGCTTTTGGCGCGATAGCAAAGCGGTTATGCAGCGGCCTGCAAAGCCGTTTAGGCCGGTTCGACTCCGGCTCGCGCCTCCAGAAAAAGCCCCGCTTCGGCGGGGCTTTTCTTTTTTCTGCGTCGCTTTCCCCCGTGGACGAAGAGGTCGCGCCGTGGGCACCCTCTGGGAGGGCACCGCGGGTGCGTTCGTCGCGCCCAGCTGACACGGCGTGGCGCGGTGGCTCTGGCCGGTCGAATCCCGGCGAGATCGCGACCGGGTTGCCCGACGCACGGGCCGACTGATGCGGCGGACTCGATCATCTGGCGCCAAAGCATCGCGGACATTCTGAGCATGCGCGCGGAAAGGTTGCTGAACGAAACGGGCTGATCATCTTCAGGGATGACGCCGCACAGCCCGTGGGGCAGTTCCACCGAGGATGCCGGCAGGGACTATCGTCGCGGCATCCTCGCTCGCCCGTCAGCAGAAACTGGCGGGATCTTGATCGGCGTGCGGATCGTGGCGCGCCTCACATATTCTCCCGGAAGCGCGGTTTCCTCATGTAATTTAATCATTTCGGAGGAGGGCGCGGCCGGTAGCGGGTTGTCGGCGCGTCAGGTTCGATAGACTCCAGCCGTTTTCGGTTGCGGTCAGTTTGGTGCAGCACATGTCAATGCGCCAGACCGAGACTTTGTATGCGAAATCACGTCCGACCCGGATGTGCACAATTTGCAGCGAGGAGATCCATGCAACACCGGACGGCAGCCCCTTATTTCGTTGTGGCAGTCGGTATCGTGATCGCGAGCGCGCTGATGGGCCTGTGCGTGCTACAGCTATTCCAAAGCCGTCACGACGCCCTGGAGCGGGCCAGCGAAACCTCGCGCAATCTCGGCCTGATGGCCGAGCGCGACATCGAGCGCAACCTCGAACTCTACGATCTGTCCTTGCAGGCGCTGATCCATGGCCTGCAGCGGCCTGACGTGATGGCTGCGGCGCCCGCGCTGCGGCGGGAAGCGCTGTTCGATCATGCAATGACGGCGCAATTCATCGGTTCGCAACTGGTGCTCGATGCCGACGGGAATATCATTCTGGATTCGGCCAACGACGTGCCGCGCAAGGGCAATTTCGCCGATCGCAGATACTTCACGATCCACCGCGACAATCCGAACGTGGGGCTTTACGTCAGCGATCCATTCGTGTCGCGCTTGCGCGCCGGTATGCTCAGCATTGCGCTGTCGCGGCGCATATCGAATCCGGATGGTTCGTTTGCCGGTATCGCGCTGATCGCCATCAACCTTGAATATTTCCACAAGCTGTTCGCAGGGTTGTCATTGGGACAACACGGCTCGATATCGCTGATCGGCAAGGACGGCATCATGGTCATGCGGCAGCCGTACGACGTCCGGACCATCGGTCGCGATATCGGCAAAGCGGCAACCTTCCAGCGCTTCCGGAGCGCGCCCGAGGGTTCATTCTCGGAAACGGCATCGATCGACGGCGTGCGCCGTCTCTACTACTTCAAGAATTTGCCGACGCTGCCTCTGATCATCATGGTCGCAGAGGCGGAGCAGGATATTTATGCTGCGTGGCGACGTCGTGCGGAGACGATCGGCCTGCTGGTTGCGACGTTCGGCGCAGCGTTCATTGCGCTATCCGTGTTTCTCGGTGTGCAACTGCGGCGTCGGATGCGCGCGGAATCCGAGCTTGAGTTGCTGGCACGCACCGACGGGCTCACCGGTCTTAACAATCGCCGCAGTTTTGGGGAAGTTCTGGACCGGGAGTGGCGCCGTGCGCGACGAGCCCATTCCGTTTTTTCATTGCTGTTTGTCGATGTCGATCGTTTCAAAGCCTACAACGACACCTATGGTCACCAGGCGGGGGATGATGCGCTGGCTGCAGTCGCGCGCTGCATCGGCGAAAACATTCGCCGACCGACCGATACGGCGGCTCGCTACGGCGGAGAGGAATTCGTCGTGTTGCTCCCTGACACGCCACCGACGGGGGCAGCCCAGACTGCTGAACGAATACGCGCGGCGATCAACGAACTGGCGCTTGAGCACGCCGGAAGCGAATACGGGCGTGTGACTGCCAGCATCGGGTTGGCGAGTTGGACACCGGATCAGGACGGCGATCCCGGTGCGGTCATCAAGGCGGCCGACGAGGCGTTGTATTACGCGAAGGCAGCCGGTCGGAACAAGGTTTCCGCTTTCCAGTCGTCGATTTGACGGTGATTGGGCCCGAGCAGGAGTCTCAACGTTACTTTGGGCTCGGGTATGTCGGTGCGTCTACGTAGACGCACGATTCCATGACGAATCGTTGCGCGCGAAATTCGGTCGGAAGCCATGTCGAACGGGAACGAGCGATGCTGCTGCTTGCCGGCATCTTTGAATCGTCTTTCCGGAGATCGATATGACTTCAGATGCGAATGAGCGGGGCACACGCGGATCGCCACGAAATTTCTTGACATGTCGCACCGGCGAACTCGACGTGGCCTACGAAGTATCTGGCCCGCTTGACGGACCGCCGCTGGTCCTTGTCCACGGATGGCCCGACGATGTTCAGTGCTGGGACAAGACTATCCTGGACCTCGGATCGAGTGGCCAGCAGTTCCGAATCTACGCGCCCTATCTGCGTGGATCGGGACCGACACGCTTCTTGAATGGCGACACGATGCGCAGCGGCGCAATTGCAGCGCTGACCCTTGATTTGTCGCAGTTCGTGGAAGCGCTGGATTTGACGAACGTCCTCCTCGCCGGGTACGACTGGGGAGCGCGCGCGGCGTACGGCGTCGCGGCGCTGTTTCCCGAAAGAATAAACGGTATGGTTACCGCCGCGGCGGGCTATGCCACCGCGATGCCGGCCAACGAAATGCCCTATGAACTGGCCAACGCGTATTGGTACGAGTGGTATGTCGCGACGACGTATGGAATGAAGGCCTATCGAGAGGATCGCGAACGGTTGTGCAGATACTTGTGGCACAGCTGGTCGCCCGCTTGGCCCGACAGGGAGAGCGACTTTCAAGCCATGATCGGCTCTCTCGACAATCCCGACTGGGCCGACATCAGCCTTCATGCTTACCGACAGCGCTGGCATGATGCGCCGGGCGCAGGTCAGCACGAGCAGATAGAACGACAATTGGCGGCTTCGCCGATGATCCCTGTCGACACCATCATGCTCCAGGGTGCGGAAGATCGTGACAATTTGCCCGTCACGTCTGAAAACAAGGAGCGGTACTTTTCCGGGCACTATGAACGCCGCCTGCTGCATGGAATAGGACACTTCGTCCCGCGCGAGGCGCCAGATGTCTTTGCGGAGGCCATACGCGCGATTGCCGGGCGGTGAGCTCATGATCCTGCGGCCTGACGACCGGAAGAGAGGTTTCCTGCATCACCTGAAGCCGTCGCGCACGGCGCACGCGACGTGTCGCAAGCCATCATCACCCATCCACCGGCTGCGCCGGCGTCTCGAGCTTCAACTGATAGAACGCCGCATCGAGCCAGCGGCCGAACTTGAAGCCCGCCTCCGCGATCGTGCCCGCGTGCACGAACCCCAGTTTCGTATGCAGCGCGATGCTGCCGGCATTGGTCGCGTCGATGCAGCCGACCAGCACGTGCACCTGCGCTTCGCGCGCCCGCCGGATCACTTCGCGCAGCAGCCGTTCGCCGAGCCCGCGACCGCGCTGGTCGTTGCGCACGTAGACGCTGTGTTCGACCGTGTACTTGAACGCCGGAAACGCGCGGAACGTACCCCAGCTCGCGAAGCCGAGCAGTTCGCCCGCTGCGTCGACGGCGCCGAAAACCGGGAAGCCGCCCGCGCGTTTCGTCGCGAACCACGTGACCATCGCTTCCGGCGGGCGCGGTCGATAGTCGTACAGCGCGGTCGAGTTCACGATCGCGTCGTTCAGGATCTCGAGGATGGCCGCCGCGTGTTCGGCCTCGCTGCAATCGATCAGGCGCACGTCGTCGCGCTGCGTCGGGGAATTCATACGGGTTCCTTCCTGTTGGCTCTGAATCGGTTCCACACACGATGCGCGCGTCACGTGCTCCGCACGCCAGCGGCGGAGGCATCGCAGATCGCGACGACATAGCGCGCGGCATGCGACGACGGATTGCTGAAGATCAGTGGCTGGTCGAGCCGCATGGCCAGACAGTCGCCTTCGTGAAGTTCGTGCAGCACGTCGCCGAACGTGACGTCGACGCGGCCGCTGATGATCCACACCTGCTGATGCAGCGCGCTTTCGCGCCCGCCGCTGTCGTACGCGACGCGCGCGCCGGGCGGGAAATCGACCTCGACGAGCTGGATCGGCGACGGCCAGCCGGCCGGCGACAGGTTGCGGCGCACATAGCCGGATGCCGGGTCGCGCCATTCGGCCTGCTGCGCGCGCCGTGCGAGCGGCTGGGCGGGCGCGTCGTCCCGGTCGCCGCCGAACAGTCCGGCCAGCGACACGCCGAGGCCGGCCGCGAGCTTGTCGAGCACGACGGCCGTCGGGCTGGCCGACGCGCGTTCGATGAGCGAGATCATCGAACGGCTGACGCCGGAACGCGCTGCCAGCGTGTCGAGCGTGTAGCCTCGAACGGCGCGCAGGTCGCGCACGCGCCGGGCAATGCGCTCATTGATGCCCGTATCGTCGGCCGCGGTGATCGCTGATTCTTTCATAATGGATTTATTGTCCAGCAAGCTGGAATTCGATGTCAACGGTATTTCCCGCAGCGGGGCGGCGGGAGGCGAGACACGAACGGCTTGCCCGGTCGTCTTGCGCAGCGTAATATACGAAATAGCTACGTTTCGTTTAATTGGGGATATATGGGTATCATCAAGATTTCCGAGCATATGCATGAGCGGCTGCGCTCGACGAGCACGGCGTTGAGCCGTTCGATCAACGCGCAGGCCGAACACTGGCTGCGTGTCGGGATGCTGGCGGAACTCAACCCGGCGCTGTCCTACGGCGACATCTGCAAGATGTTGATCGAGGCCGAGGCGCGGGGCGGCGACGTGGGGCCGGCAGAGACGGCCGCGCACGGCATCGAGCAGGTGGCGTGATGGCGAAACGCGAAATTCCGATCCGCGGTGCCGCGGAAATCGCCAAGTCGCGCGAAGCCGCGAAGCTCGCGTCGCAGGTGCTGACGATGATCACCGAGTACGTGAAGCCGGGCGTCACCACCGACGAGCTGGACGCACGCTGCCGCGAATACATCATCGACGAATTGGGCGCGATTCCCGCGAACATCGGCTACCACGGCTATCCGAAGACGCTGTGCACGTCGGTCAACCACGTGGTCTGTCACGGCATTCCGACGTCGCGGCCGATGCGCGACGGCGACATCGTGAACCTCGACATCGCGGTGATCAAGGACGGCTGGTTCGGCGATACGAGCCGCATGTATTTCGTCGGCGAACCGAACGAACTCGCGCGGCGGCTCGTCGCGGCGACCTACGAGGCAATGCACGCCGGCATTCGCGCGGTGCGTCCCGGCGCGACGCTCGGCGACGTCGGTTATGCGATCCAGCAGGTCGCCCATCGTGAAGGGTTCAGCGTGGTGCGCGAGTATTGCGGGCACGGCATCGGCGACGTCTATCACGACGAGCCGCAGGTGCTGCATTACGGTCGCCCGGGCACCGGCCTGCCGCTGCGGCCGGGGATGATCTTCACGATCGAGCCGATGCTCAACGCGGGCAAGCGCGACACCCACGTGCTGGCCGACGGCTGGACGGTCGTCACGAAGGACCATTCGCTGTCCGCGCAATGGGAGCACATGGTCGTCGTGACGGAAACGGGTTTCGAGGTGCTCACCGAGGACGCGAAGCCGCAGGCGTTCTCGGCGCTTCCGGGCACGCACGCTGCCTGACACTGGCAGGGTGCGCCGCGCACGGCGGCGTAGCGTTGCAATGGAAGCGTTGCAATGAAACGGGCCCCTTCGCGGGGCCCGTGTCGTTCACGGCGGCCGGCGCCGCGCCGCCGCGGCGCTTAACCGCGCGCCTTCTCCCAAGCGTGTTCGACGAACACGCGACAGAGTGCTTCCATCCCTTGGCGGTCTTCGTCGTCGAAGCGCGCGGCGACCGGGCTGTCGACGTCCCACACGCCGATCAGCGTGCCGTCGCCGGCGACCAGCGGCACGACGATTTCCGATTCGGACGCCGCATCGCATGCGATATGGCCGGGGAAGTCGTGCACGTCGCGCACGACCTGCGTCTCGCGGGTCTGCGCGGCCGTGCCGCACACGCCCTTGCCGAGCGCGATCCGCACGCACGCGGGCTTGCCCTGGAACGGTCCGACCACGAGCTCGGTGCCGTCGAAGAAGTAGAAGCCGGCCCAGTTCAGGCGATCGAGCGAGTGATAGACGAGCGCGGAGAAATTCGCCGCATTCGCGGTCAGGTCGCGTTCGGATTCGACGAGCGCGCGCGCCTGCTCGACGAGCGTCGCGTATTGATCGGCCTTGGAGGCGGTAGGGTCGTTGGACAGCGTGAACATGGCGGAAAGCGATAGGGGTTGTGAAATGCGCACTCGCGCGTACCGCAGTCTACGGCACCCGCGCGCGCTCTGCAGCGTGTGGTCGTGCGTGACGCGGCGCGCTTGTATGTTCAGTACTGACCAGTACGGTAAAGTCTGGTGGTAGCCAGACGAGACCGTGCAGTTTGCCCCGCGCTTGGGTGTTGGAGCCCGTGACTGAGTACAAAACGCACGGTTGCCGTGCT
>NZ_JAKWFH010000088.1:0-18036 GCF_029522185.1 Burkholderia sp. IO2
GGCGCGATGCCGCGCCGGGCTCGCGGCCGGCGCGCCGTAGCGGCGCACGCAGCCGCGCGTAGAGCGGCGCGCCGGTCGCGCGCAGCCGCAGCGCGACGATCGCATCGAGCCGCGCGGCGTCGCGCAGCGGCATCTCGGTCGCGTCGAAGATCTCGTCGATATGACGCGGCTCGCGCAGCGCCGGCAGCGCGTCGCGCGCGTGCCGGTTCGCGGCGACGATGTTGCCGCATTCGTCGAACGCGATCAGCCACTCCGGTTGCGCCTCGACGTAGTGACGATTCGGATGCCCGAACAATATCCAGTGCTGCGCGGTGCTGTGCACGAAGTAGCCGTCCTCGATCAACGCCGCGCTCTGCCGCACGAGCTGGTAGACGAGGCGCTGGCTGTCGCGGCCGTCGGGCGAATGCACGGCCGACGCGTCGAGCACGCCGATCAGTTCGCCGCCCGGCGAGAAGATCGGCGCCGCGCTGCACGTGAGCGTCGTGAACGCCGCGCGAAAGTGATCGGTCTTGTGCACGGTGATCGGCGCGAGATCGGTCAGCACGCTCGCGACGCCGCAGGTTCCTTCCTCGCTTTCCGACCAGCACGAGCCGATGTGCAGCCCCGCGTGACGGAAGTCGTTGCGGCGTTCGCGGTCGATCCGGTAGTCGATCGTCACGCCGTGCGCGTCGGTCAGCATCACGCAGTAGTCGGCGACGCGGATCATGTCGTGCAGCCGCGTCAGGCACTGGCCCGACGCGCGCAGGAAGGCTTCCTCCTTGTCGCGCACTTCGCGCAGTTCGGCCGCGGTCAGCACGCGCGGGCCGATCGACGAAGCGGGGTCGAGACGGTAGCGCTCCAGCGATCGTTGCCACGACGACACGAGGCGCGCGGAATCGGCCGGCGCGGGCAGGCGCCCGGCGAGCGCGCCGAGGACACGGTCGGCGTGCTGGGCCTGGGGGACGGCGTAGGGCATGGTCGGCTCCGGTTCCGTACGGCGGGAATGTCGCTGTTCTTGTAGCACATCCGTTCCGGCAGATCACATTGCATCGCAGCACGCGGCGCGCGTGAGACGGTCGTCTCACCGGTATCGCGCCATGTCTCGCGCAGTTGAGACGGCCGCGTGCGCGGCGTGCGGCGCTGGTCCGGCCACGCATCGCCTGCGTGACGCCGCGCAAATGCAGGGGTTTGCGGGCGGAACGCCGGGCTTGCGCGGGGGCCGCGACGATCGCGTCGACGTATCGACGACGTGAGACGCACCGATGAATTCGCCGCGCGCGGCGTCGTCCCGGCCGCCCATCCGGAACACGCACTCACCCGCCACGCCAGCGTGCACGCGGGTTTCACGGCTATCGCACGCACGATGGCACGCCGCTTGCAGAGATCACGGGCAAGCCGGCGCGATCGTGTCGGCGACGACGATCCGCCGCCCGTCGATGGCAGCGGACGAAACAGGTGGAGCCGACGCACGCGCCAATGCGCCGGCCCCGCCGACTGGATGGAGACAAACCCGTGACGACGCCCGTTACCGTCGGTGTGATCGCGAACCCCGCATCGGGGCGCGACATCCGCCGCCTCACGACGCATGCATCCGTGTTCCCGACCGCGGAGAAGGCGAACATGATCGTGCGCCTCCTGGCCGGCCTTGGCGCGATGGGCGTCGAGCGCGTGCTGACGCTGCGCGACCGCACGGGCATCGCGACGCTGCTGCTGCGCGCGATCGACACGCATCGCGCGGTCGCGCCGCACGAGCGCTGGCCCGAGGTCGAATTCGTCGACCTGCCGATCACCGATACCGTCGCCGACACGCAAGCCGGCGCGGCCTATCTGCACCGGATGGAAGTGTCGCTGATCGTCGTGCTCGGCGGCGACGGCACCCATCGCGCGGTGGCCGCGCATTGCGGCGCGACGCCGCTCGTCGCGCTGTCCACCGGCACCAACAACGCGTTTCCCGAACATCGCGAGGCGACCGTCGCCGGCGTCGCGGCCGGGCTTGCTGCAACCGGCGCCGTGCCGGCCGAGGTCGCGTTCGTGCGCAACAAGCGGCTCGTCGTGCGCTGCGTCGCGGGCGCGCAGCCGGGGCGCGAGGAGATCGCGCTCGTCGACGTGTGCGCCGCGCGGCAACGCTTCATCGGCGCACGCGCGATTTCCGGCTCCGACGACATCGATTCGCTCTACCTGACGTTCGCGGAACCGGACGGCATCGGCCTGTCCGCGCTCGGCGGCGCATGGGCGCCGCTTGAACGCAGCGCGCCGCACGGGCTCGCGATGCGCTTCGCGGAAGCCGGCAAGACGGCCGGCACGCCGCTCGTCGCGCCGATCGCGCCGGGGCGCGTCGACCGCGTCGTGATGCGCAGTTGCGAGCGGCTCGAACCGGGTTCGTGGCACGCGATTCCGTTCGAGCGCGGCACGCTCGCGTTCGACGGCGAGCGCGAGATCGAGGTCGCGCGCGGCGATCGCTACGAGATTGCGCTCGACTGGCGCGGACCGTTGACGGTCGACGTCGGCCGCACGCTGCGCTACGCGTCGTCGCGGCAACTGCTGCGCGACGCCGGTGCATGGCACGACTGACGCTTCGCGGTACGCAACGGCATTTCGCCATCCATCACGATCAACAAGGAGACATCGCCATGACAGCCCCTCTCGAAGGACAGGTCGCCATCGTCACCGGCGGCGCGCGCGGCATCGGCCGCGGCATCGCGCTGACGCTCGCCGGCGCCGGCGCCGACATCCTGCTGGCCGACCTGCTCGACGACGCGCTCGACGCCACCGCGCGCGAGGTGCGTGCGCTCGGCCGCCGCGCGGCGATCGCGAAGGTCGACGTCACGCAGGCCGCGCAGGTCGACGCGATGGTCGCGCAGGCGCTCGCCGACCTCGGCGGGCTCGACATCCTCGTGAACTGCGCGGGCGTGATCAGCATTCATCCGGTCGCCGAGCTGACCGAGCGCGACTGGGATTTCGTGATGAACGTGAACGCGAAGGGCACGTTCCTCGGCTGCCGGGCGGCGCTTGCCCACCTGAAGGCGCAGGGGCGTGGCCGGATCATCAACGTCGCGTCGATCGCGGGCAAGGAAGGCTTTCCGAATCTCGCGCATTACAGCGCATCGAAATTCGCGGTCGTCGGCTTCACCAACGCGCTGGCGAAGGAGCTCGCGCGCGACGGCGTGACCGTCAACGCGATCTGCCCCGGCATCGTCCGTACCTACATGTGGGACCGGCTGTCCGACGAATGGAAGACCGACGGCGAATCGGTCGAGCAGTCGTGGCAGCGGCACCAGTTGACGCTGATTCCGCAGGGCCGCGCGCAGACGCCGGAGGACATGGGCCGGCTCGCGCTGTTCTTCGCGACGATGGACAACGTGACGGGCCAGGCCGTGAACGTCGACGGCGGCTTCACGTTCCACTGACGGCCGCAGGCCGTGCAATCCGCCGCCACGGCATGGCCGGGGCGGCATTCGCAGTCAGACCCACCCAGGAGACACACATGACCGCTTCGACACAGCTCAGCAGGGACACGCTGCTGGACGCCTATCGGCTGATGCGCACGATCCGCGAATTCGAGGAGCGCCTGCACGTCGAATTCGCGACCGGCGAGATACCCGGCTTCGTTCACCTGTATGCGGGCGAGGAGGCGTCCGCCGTCGGCACGATGCTGCATCTCGGCCTCGACGACTACGTGGCCACCACGCACCGCGGCCACGGCCATTGCATCGCGAAGGGCGTCGACGTGCACGGGATGATGGCCGAGATCTACGGCAAGAAGACGGGCGTCTGCCACGGCAAGGGCGGCTCGATGCACATCGCCGACCTGTCGATGGGGATGCTCGGCGCGAACGGGATCGTCGGCGCGGGCGGCCCGCTCGTGTGCGGCGCGGCGCTCGCGGCCAAGCACAAGAAGACGGGCGGCGTCGGCGTGTGCTTCTTCGGCGACGGCGCGTCGAACCAGGGCGTGATCTTCGAATCGATGAACCTCGCGTCGGTGTGGCGGCTGCCCGCGATCTTCGTCGCCGAAAACAACGGCTATGCGGAAGCGACGTCGTCGAGCTGGTCGGTCGCGACCGACAACATCGCCGATCGCGCGAACGGGTTCGGGATGCCGGGCGTGATCGTCGACGGCTTCGACTTCTTCGCGGTGCACGAGGCGCTCGGCGAGGCCGTCGAGCGTGCGCGCAACGGCGGCGGCCCGACGCTCGTCGAGGTGAAGTTCACGCGCTATTTCGGCCACTTCGAGGGCGATGCGCAAACCTACCGGGCGCCGGGCGAAGTGCAGAGGCTGCGCGACGAGAAGGATTGCCTGAAACATTTCGAAACGCGCGTCGTGCGCGCCGAAGCGCTGACGACCGACGACCTGCGCGCGGTCGACGCACAGGTGAAGGCGCTGATCGACGACGCGGTCGCGCAGGCGAAGGCGGCGCCGCTGCCGGATGCCGCCGACCTGCTGGCCGACGTCTACGTGTCGTATCCGTGAGCGCGGCCTGACCCAGCAGCCGGCACGGCGAACCGAACATTCCAGGAGACAGACATGGCAAGGAAGATCACTTATTCGCAGGCGATCAACGAGGCGCTCGCGCAGGAAATGGCGCGCGACGACAGCGTGATCGTGATGGGCGAGGACAACGCGGGCGGCGCGGGCGCGCCGGGCGAGGACGACGCATGGGGCGGCGTGCTCGGCGTGACGAAGGGGCTGTTCCACAAGTTTCCGGGCCGCGTGCTCGATACGCCGCTGTCGGAGGGCGGCTACATCGGTGCGGCGGTCGGCGCGGCCGCGTGCGGGATGCGGCCCGTCGCGGAACTGATGTTCATCGATTTCATGGGTGTGTGCTTCGACCAGATCTTCAACCAGGCCGCGAAATTCCGCTACATGTTCGGCGGCAAGGCCGTGACGCCGGTCGTGATCCGCGCGATGTACGGCGCCGGCCTGCGCGCGGCCGCGCAGCACTCGCAGATGCTCACGTCGTTGTTCACGCACATTCCGGGGCTGAAGGTCGTGTGCCCGTCGACGCCGTACGACGCGAAGGGGCTCCTGATCCAGGCGATCCGCGACAACGATCCCGTGATCTTCCTCGAACACAAGCTGCTCTACACGCGCGAGGGCGACGTCCCGGAGGAATCCTATGCGATTCCGTTCGGCGAGGCGAACGTGATGCGCGACGGCGACGACGCGACGATCGTCACGTACGGCCGGATGGTGCATCTCGCGATGGACGCGGCCGCCAAGCTCGCGAAGGACGGCATCCAGTGCGAGGTGATCGACCTGCGCACGACGTCGCCGCTCGACGAGGAAACGATCCTCGACAGCGCCGAGCGTACCGGCCGCGTGGTGGTCGTCGACGAAGCGAATCCGCGCTGCTCGATCGCGACCGACATCGCCGCGCTCGTCGCGCAGCGCGCGTTCCGGTCGCTGAAGGCGCCGATCGAGCTCGTCACCGCGCCGCATACGCCCGCGCCGTTCGCCGGCGTGCTGGAAGACCTGTATATCCCGTCCGCCGATGCGATTGCGCAGGCGGTCCTGAAGACGAGGAGCTGACACGATGTCGATTCACATGATCACGATGCCCAAGTGGGGGCTGTCGATGGAGCAGGGGCAGGTCAACGGCTGGCTGAAGGCAGTCGGCGAGCGCGTGACGAAGGGCGACGAGGTGCTCGACGTCGAGACCGACAAGATCTCGTCGGGCGTCGAATGCGCGTTCGACGGCACGCTGCGCCGGCAGGTCGCGCAGGAGGGCGAGACGCTGCCGGTCGGCGCGCTGCTCGGTGTGGTCGCGGCGGCCGATGCAAGCGATGCCGACATCGACGCGGCGATCGCCGACTTTCAGCGCGATTTCGTGCCGAGCGCGGCGTCCGACGAGGCGGCCGGCCCGCAGCCCGAGAAGGCGCAGATCGGCGGACGCACGATCCGCTTCCTGAAGCTGGGCGACGGTTCGGGCACGCCGGCCGTGCTGATCCACGGCTTCGGCGGCGACCTGAACAACTGGCTGTTCAATCACGCGGAGCTCGCCGCGCACCGGCCGGTGTGGGCGCTCGATCTGCCGGGCCACGGCGAATCGGGCAAGGCGGTCGAGAACGGCAGCCTCGACGAACTGGCCGACGCGGTGCTCGCGCTGCTCGATGCGCAGCACATCGAGCGCGCGCACCTGATCGGCCATTCGATGGGCGGCGCGGTCGCGATGACGGTGGCCGAGCGCGCGCCGCAATGCGTCGCATCGCTCACGCTGATCGCGAGCGCGGGGCTCGGCACCGACATCAATCGCGCGTACATCGACGGCTTCGTCGCCGGCAACAGCCGCAACACGCTGAAGCCGCACCTCGGCGCGCTGTTCGCGGACCACGCGCTGGTCACGCGGCAGCTCGTCGAGGATCTCGTCAAGTACAAGCGGCTCGAAGGCGTGCAGGCCGCGCTCGAGAAGATCGCGGATGCCGCGTTCGATGGCGCCGCACAGCGGCGCGTGTTCCGCGACCGGCTCGCGACGCTTGCGCCGCGCACGCTGGTGATCTGGGGTGAGCGCGACGAGGTGATTCCCGCGCAGCATGCGCAGGGTTTGCCGGACGGCGTGCGTGCCGAGGTGATCGCCGGCAGCGGGCACATGGTGCAGATGGAGGCGGCCGCCGACGTGAACCGCCTGATCGTCGCGTTCCTCGGAGACTGACGATGGCCGCCGCGCTCGAACGACCCAGCCTCACGGCGCTCGGCCAGCCCGGCGCCAGAAGTCGCGACAAGCTCGCGCGCATTCCGGTGCGCGTCGAGCCCGCGGCCGGCACGGCACTGCCGAAGCCGCCGTGGCTGCGCGCGCGGCCGATGATGAGCGCGGCGGTGGCCGACATGGCCGCCGTGCTGCGCGAGCATCGGCTGCATTCCGTCTGCGAGGAGGCAATGTGTCCGAACATCGGCGAATGCTTCGCGCAGCGCACCGCGACCTTCATGATCATGGGCGGGCTGTGTACGCGGCGTTGCCCGTTCTGCGATGTCGCGCACGGCCGTCCCGAACCGCTCGATCCCGACGAGCCGGCGCGGCTGGCCGACGCGGCCGCGGCGCTCGGGTTGCGCTACGTCGTGATCACGTCGGTCGACCGCGACGATCTGCACGACGGCGGCGCCGCGCATTTCGCCGCGTGCATCGCGGCGGTGCGTGCGAGCGTGCCGGGCATCGGGGTCGAGGTGCTGACGCCGGACTTTCGCGGCCGCGCGGCCCGCGCGCTCGACGCGCTGTCGTCGGCGTGGCCCGACGTGTTCAACCACAACATCGAGACGGTGCCGTCGCTGTACCGGGCGGCGCGGCCGGGCGCCGACTATCGCGGCTCGCTCGAGCTGCTCGCGCAGGCGAAGGCCGCGCGGCCGACGCTCGTGACGAAATCGGGGTTGATGCTCGGGCTGGGCGAGCGCGACGACGAGGTGCGCGACACGCTGCGCGACCTGCGCGCGCACGAGGTCGACGTGCTGACGCTCGGCCAGTATCTCGCGCCGTCCGCGCATCATTTGCCGGTGCGGCGCTACGTGAGCCCGGAGGCGTTCGCCGCGTGGCACGACGAGGCGCTTGCGCTCGGTTTCAGGGAAGTCGTCGCCGGCCCGCTCGTGCGCTCGTCATATCACGCGGCCGACGTGCTGGAGGACGCGTAGCGCGCCGCGCGTCACGCAGCCGCGCTGGCGTGCGCGCGACCGATGCGGCGCAGGTACAGCACGAGCCCCGCGCCCGCCAGCATCAGGCTGACCGTGTTCGCGAACCAGAAGCCGCGCGCGCCGGTCAGCCATGCGGGCGCGATGCCGCCGACGTCGAAGCCGAGCACGTAGCCGCCGCTGAGTCCGACGCCCCACAGCGCGACCGCATAGATCATGGTCGGCACGACCGCCACCTTGTACGCGCGCAGCACGAACGCCGACGTGACCTGCAGCGCATCGAACACGTGATAGCACGCGACGATCGCGACGAGCGGCATCGCGGCCGCGGCGACGGCGGGGTTCGGCGTGTAGCCGCCGATGATGAGCGGGCGCAGCGCGAACACGAGCAGGCCGTAGGCGGCCGCCACGCCGCACGCGAAGATCACGCTGTGTCGGCCGAGCAGCCGGGCTTCCTCGGCGCGTCCGGCGCCGAGCGCGCGCGCGACCAGCGTCGACGCCGCCACGCCGATCGACAGCGGCGTCATGTACAGCACGGCGCCGATGTTGCCGGCGATCTGGTGGCCGGCGAGCGTCGTCGTGCCGAACTGCGCGATGAACAGCGCCATGCACGTGTACGACGTGACCTCGATCAGGTACGACAGGCCCATCGGCACGCCGAGCTTCAGGATCGCCTTCTGGCGTTCCCAGACGGGCCAGCAGAAGCGCGAGAAGATCGCGAGCGGCGCGAACACGTCGAGCTTCGCGAGCAGCGTGTAGCCGATCAGCGCGAGCGCCCAGTTGATCAGCGTGCTGGCCAGCCCGCAGCCGGGGCCACCGAGCGCCGGTACGCCGAAGCCGCCGAAGATGAACCACACGTTCAGCGGGAACTTGAGCAGCAGCGCGCCGATCTGCAGGATCATCGCGAGCCGCGGCTTGCCGGCCGCGTTGGTCAGCGCGTTGTAGATGCGGAATACGAGGCTGGCGGGCAGCCCGTACGACAGGATGCGCAGGTAGTCGACGGTGCGGTCGTGCAGCGCGGCGGGCGCATGCGCGACGCGCAGCAGCGGCTCGGGAAAATGCAGCAGCAGGAAGCCGGGAATCGCGAGCAGCAGCGCGAGCCACAGCGCCTGGCGCACTTCCTCGCCGATCTCCGCATGGCGCCGCGCGCCGTACAGTTGCCCGGTGATCGGCTGCAGCGCGGACAGGATGCCCGTCAGGCCGATGTAGATCGATACGTAGATCGACGAGCCGAGCCCGAGCGCGGCGAGATCGACGGCCGAGTAGCGGCCGACCATCGCGGTGTCGATCACGCCGAACGCGATGATCGCGAGCTGGCCGACCAGCACCGGCCACGCGAGACCGACGATCCGGCGGATGTCGCCGAGCATCGTCAATCGGCCGTCGGGCGGCGCGGCGGACGCCGCTTGACGGGCGCTTTCGGCCGTTCGATGCGCTCGTACAGGCGGAAGCGCTCGTCGCGGTCGGCGACGCGCCGGCCTTCCCAGACGAGACGCCACACGTATTGCGACATCGCGCTCGGCTCGCCGAAGTCGGCGCGGTCCTGGCGCAGGATCACGTCGCAGTCGCCGGAGAAATCGAAGTGCATGTCGCCGAAGTACGCGAAGGTCGCGATCTGCGCGTCGCCAAGCCGCACCGGCGAGATGCACTCGTAGTCGGACGGCAGGTGCACGGCGATCTGTTGCGCGACATCGCGATAGGTCCGGCCGTAGTTGACGATCGGCAGCCACAGCGTCATCAGCAGCACCCACATCAACGTGGTGCCCGCGCTCGACAGCACGACGCTGCGCCACAGCACCTTCGGCTGGCGCGACACACGCCAGCGCACGAGGAAGCACCAGCACACGGTGACGATCACCGCGCAGATGAACGACAGGATCTTGAAATGCGGCTCGTAGCCGGGCACGAGGCGCGCGAGGTTGCGCGCGAGCGGATGCGGGAAGCCGGTGAGCGACGCGAGCCACACGAGCCACACGAAGGTGCCGAGGATCGTGAAGCTCAGCACCGCGAACCAGTCGATCGCGTTGATCGCGCCGCGCTTGAGGGTCGGCAGCGCGAACGTCGCGAGCACCGCGAGCGGCGGCAGCAGCAGCATGTACATGCGGTTCGACTGCTGGCTTTGCAGGATCACGAGCGCGACGAGCGGTACGGCGACCGACAGCGGAATCGCGATGTGCGCGCGACGGCGCATGCCGGCCCAGCTCCACCACGCCCAGATCGCGAGCGGCCACGCGGGCCACGTGAACAGCGGCAGGTTTTTCGCCGCATAGCCGAGCACGGCCGTCGGCGGGCCCGAAAAGCGCATCAGGCTGCCGTGGATCCACTGGTTGAAGAACCACGCGGCGTCGTCGGGCGCCGCGACGATGGCGGCGAGCGGCCACAGCGCGAAGATCGCGGCCGCGAGCGGCACGCCGAGCAGCGGCAGGTGCAGGTTGCGCATCTCGGGCGTGACGAGCCACAGCGCAGCCGTGCCCGCGAGCAGCGCGACGACCAGCACCGGGTTGCCGGACAGCGCGACGAGGCCGATCGCGAGGCCCCACCACAGCGCGCCCTGCAGCGGCTTGTCGATGCCGCGCACGATCCCGTACACGAGCATCGCGATCCACGCGAACTGCGCGAGCTGCGGCGTCGTTTCGTGCCCGCGTTCCGCGAGGCCGAAGCAGGCGACGAGCACCAGCAGCGCACCGTCCGCGAGCGTGCGGCCGTAGTCGCGCGGCTCGGGCTCGCCGCCGAACGCGTACTTGAACGGTTGGACCTCGGCGCGCCGGCCGAGCAGGTAGGCCGCATACCAGACGAACGCGCATGCGACGCAGAACAGCACGCCGGTCGCGACGCGCGACGCGTTGCTCGCGTCGACCCACGGGCCGAGGCCGCGGATCGACAGCGCGCCGAGCCAGTAGCCGAGCGGCCCGTCGGTCGTGATGAACTTGCCGACCAGGTTCGGCAGCAGCCAGTCGTGCCAGCCGCCCTTGGCCATCGTCCACATCACGCCGAAGCCTGCCGCGTCCTCGTTTTTCCACGGGTCGCGGCCGAACAGGCCGAACGCCGCGTAGACGAGGCAGAGCGTGAGCAGCAGCCAGCGCGGCAGCGCACGCGTGGCGGAGGCGGTGAGACGGACGACAGGCTTCATGCAGATGAGCGATTTGTTATGGGCGGGCGGCCAGCGCGGTTGCGCGCGGTCGAGCCGGTTTCGAGCATCCGGCATTGTAGTCGCGCCCGCTGTTGTGCGTCAGGTCGTTGCCCGGGCGCCGGGCGGCGCGTCGTCGGGCGAGCAGAGACAAAAAAGGGCAGCCTGGGCTGCCCTTTTGTGCGATACCGGTACGTTGCAACCACCGGATACGGTGCGAAGCTTACTTCGCCTTGCCGTTGGCGCGTACGCCGAACTTGTTCTTGAACTTCTCGACACGGCCTGCCGTGTCCATGATCTTTTGCTGACCCGTGTAGAACGAGTGCGATTCCGACGACACTTCGATCTTGGCGAGCGGGTAGGTCTTGCCGTCGAGTTCGATGTTTTCGCGCGTCTGGATCGTCGAGCGCGTGATGAACTTGAAGCCGTTCGACATGTCTTGGAAGACGACTTCGCGGTAGTCCGGGTGAATGCCAGGTTTCATGATTTTCCTTGGTGATAGCGGTAGCCAACCCGCCGCTTGCCGTGTCGAGCCGCCCCGATGGAGCGATTCGGCTGACGTCAAGCCCGGCGCGAGCCACTTGCCTAAGGTCGAAAAACGGCGATTATGCCAGAAAATCAGACGGTTGACGAATAATTTTCACGGTGCGTCGAGCGCGCCGGTGCCGGCCGGATCCTGTCGGTAGTAGCGCGCGAGGAGCCGGTACAGCTCCGGAAATTCGGACTCGAACGCTTTCGGTCGCACGAACAGCGCCTCGCTGCATACCGCGAAGAATTCCGACGGGTGATCGGCCGCATAGGGATCGATCAGCGAATCCCGCTCGAAGCGCGCCCATGCGCGATCCGGCACCGCGTCGACGCGCGCGCAGAACTGGTCGTACGCATGTTCGAACACGTCGGCCCACGCCTGCGCGTCGAGGTGCGGCGCATGCCAGCGGCGAAACAGGGGCGGATAGCCGTCGGCCGCGCCGTTGACCATGTCGATCTTGTGCGCGAACTCGTGGATCACGACGTTGTACGCGTCCCGGCCGTCCGTCATCTGCGCGTCTTCCCACGACAGGATCACCGGGCCGCCTTCCCAGGCCTCGCCGCTCGCATCCTGCTCGACTTCGTGGACGACGCCGTCCTCGTCCTGCACGGTCTTGCGGATCACGAATTCGCCCGGGTACACGACGACGCCGACCCAGCCGTCGTACAGCGACAGGTCCAGATTCAGCACCGGCAGGCAGGCCTGCGCGGCGATCGCGACGATCATCGCGTCGGTCAGTTCGAGCCCGTGCGCGGTCGAAAACGATTTTTTCGCGACGAACAGGCTCGTCAGCTCGCGCAGCCGCCCGAGCGCGTCGGGCGGCAGGGCGGCGAGGAACGGCAGGCGTTCGACGGTTTCCTGCCACAGCGGATCGGGAATCGGATGGCTGCGCAGCGCGCGGTCGCGGCGGCGGTCGTCGAACCAGCGGGTCAGTTTCGAAAGCATGGAGGCTGCGGACGAAAATCCAAAGCCTGTCTTTTAACTCAATCGATCTGTTTTTGCCATGCCGCGAAGAGGCCGCCGACGAGCGCCACGCCCGCGAGGAAGTAAAAGCCGTCGAGCGACGCGAGGAACGACGCCTGTTGCGCGACCATTCGCGCGATCGACGCGATCGCGAGGCCATGTGCGTCGTTCAGCGCGTGGCCGGCTGCCGCGTAATTGCGCGTCAGCGCGTCGACGGTCTGCTGGAACAGCGGGTCGAACAGGTTCGCGCGCTCGACGAGCCGCGTCTGGTGCACGGCGACGCGATGCTGCTCGACGATGATCACCGACGACGTCGCGAACGAGATCGTCAGTTGCCGCACGATGTTCTTCAGCCGGTAGCCGTGCGTGTATTCGTCGATCGCGAAGATCCGGAACGTGAGGTTCGCGACCGGCAGCACGATGAACAGCAGCAGCAATCCGCGCAGCAGCAGCGGGACGATCAGCGCGGCTTCGCCGACCTGCGGTGTCATCCGCGTCATCCACAGCGCGGCCGTGACGGCGATCGCGAACCCGGGCACGACGAACCACTTCTTGTGCGGGACGAATTTCGCGTAGCGCAGGTACGCGAACAGCGCGGTGGCGGAGATCAGCGACATCGTGCCGACTAGGCGCCCGGCATTCTCGACCGGATAGCCGAGCCCGCCCTCGAGAAATCGCGACGTCAGGTAACTGAAGCCCGTCGTCTCGTAGTAATAGAACATGTAGAGCAGCAGCCCGACCTGAAAAGTGCGCTCGCGGAA
This sequence comes from Burkholderia sp. IO2, assembly GCF_029522185.1. Taxonomy (NCBI): domain Bacteria; kingdom Pseudomonadati; phylum Pseudomonadota; class Betaproteobacteria; order Burkholderiales; family Burkholderiaceae; genus Burkholderia; species Burkholderia sp. IO2. The sequence goes on from NZ_JAKWFH010000088.1 coordinate 12,972, forward strand.
CGCATGCAGCCGCACGAGCGGCGTCGGATGGTTCCACTGGTGATACGCGAACCACGCGAGCGCGCCGAGCCCGGCAAACGTCAGCATGATCAGCATCGGCGAGCCGCTGTAGAGCTGGTAATGCACCTGCTGCAGCACGATCTGCAGCGCCCCTTGCGCGAGCGCGAACACGACGTACGGCCAGAAGTGTCCGGAGCCGCGCTCGTCGTCCGGCGTGCGGCCCGAATCGGGCAGCGTGAGCAACGCGAGGATGGCGAACGCGATGCCGGCCGGCGCCGTGCACGCGAACAGGGCGCGCCACGTCGAATGCGCGACCAGCAGCCCGCCGACGATCGGCGCGAGCGCGCTGCCGAGCAGGATCATGATCAGGAACGCGCGTGTCGCGGGCGGCCGCTCCTGCGGCTTGAAGCTGATCTGGATCAGGATCCGGCACGCGCCCATCATCGGGCCGATGAAATAGCCCTGGAAGCCGCGCGCGAACGCGAGCTCCAGCGACGTGTCGGCCAGCGCCGCCGCGATCGCGCCGAGCGAGAACATCAGCATGCAGCCCGCGACGTAGCGGCGATGGCCGAGCCGGTCGACCCACCATTGCTGCTGCAGGATGCCGAGCACGGCCGTGACCGCGTAGGCGCTCGACGACCACACGAGTTCGTCGGGCGACGCGTTGATGCCGCCCGCGATGTAGCTCGCGAAGAACGAGAAGACGGCGTTGTCGAAGTAGTCGATGCCGGTGACGAGCGCGAGCGCCCACGGGAACAGGTCCCCGCGCAGGTTCGCGCGGCTCCATAGCGGCGGCCGGCCCGGTACGGCGTTCATTCGCGGTCCTTGCGGGCGCGCCGCGCGCCGATTTCGGCCCGCCGCTGCGCGATCAGTTCATCGGCGTTTTCGCCGGCGAGGCGCCGCTCGACGTAGTCGATGTCGTGCTGCAACTCCTTGCGCAGCGCGACGGCTTCCTTCAGTTCGCGCTGGACGGCCGCGATCCGCCGGTCGAGCGTGTCGATCTGCTCGGCGAGGCCGGCGCGGATGTCGCGCAGCGACGCATCCGAATAGCGGCGCCGGCCGTCGCCCGTTTCTTCCAGCGGACGCTTCAGCATTTCGGTGATGCCGTGCAGCGAGAAGCCCAGCGCGCGCAGCCGCAGGATGCGCGCGAAACGCTCGAGGTCGGCTTCGTCGTAGAGACGGTAGCGGCCTTCGCTGCGCGACGGCGTGACGAGGCCGCGCTCTTCGTAATATTTGAGCGTGCGCGGCGTGACGCCGAGCCGCGACGCGGCGTCGCTGACGGTCAATAGCGGGGTGGAGGCGTCGGTCGGCATCGGGTATCGGGGATTCGGCGGGGCAATGACGCGATTATAGATCAACCTGTACGTTCACGTTCAGGTTGGGGCCGAAAAAACGGCCGCCGGGCAGGATGCGCGGGCGGCCGTGTCGCGGGGCGGGGGCGATCAGCCGCCGCGGCGCATCAGGTCGAAGAACTCGGAGTTACTCTTCGTCTGGCGGATCTTGTCCAGCAGGAATTCCATTGCCTCGACTTCGTCCATGTCGTGGATGAACTTGCGCAGCACCCAGATCTTCTGAAGGATCTCGGGCTTGATCAGCATTTCCTCGCGACGCGTGCCCGACTTGTTCAGGTTGATCGACGGATACACGCGCTTTTCCGCGAGACGGCGCTCGAGGTGCACTTCCATGTTGCCGGTGCCCTTGAACTCTTCGTAGATCACGTCGTCCATGCGGCTGCCGGTTTCGATCAGCGCGGTGCCGATGATCGTCAGCGAACCGCCTTCCTCGATGTTGCGCGCCGCGCCGAAGAAGCGCTTCGGACGCTGCAGCGCGTTCGCGTCGACACCGCCCGTCAGCACCTTGCCCGATGCCGGGATCACGGTGTTGTACGCACGCGCGAGACGCGTGATCGAGTCGAGCAGAATCACGACGTCGTGCTTCATTTCGACGAGGCGCTTGGCCTTCTCGATCACCATTTCGGCGACCTGCACGTGGCGCGTGGCCGGTTCGTCGAACGTCGACGCGATCACTTCGCCGGCGACCGAGCGCTGCATTTCGGTCACTTCTTCCGGGCGCTCGTCGATCAGCAGCACGAACAGGATCACGTCCGGGTGGTTCTGCTTGATCGCATGCGCGATGTGCTGGAGCATCACGGTCTTGCCGGACTTCGGCGACGCGACGAGCAGGCCGCGCTGGCCCTTGCCGATCGGCGCGATCATGTCGATGATGCGGCCCGTGACGTTTTCCTCGCCGCGCATTTCGCGTTCGAGCGACAGCGGCTTGTTCGGGTGCAGCGGCGTGAGGTTCTCGAACATGATCTTGTGTTTCGAGGCCTCGGGCGGCTGCCCGTTGACTTTGTCGACCTTCACCAGCGCGAAGTAGCGCTCGCCGTCCTTCGGCGTGCGGACTTCACCTTCGATGGTGTCGCCGGTGTGCAGGTTGAAGCGGCGGATCTGCGACGGGCTGATGTAGATGTCGTCGGTGCTCGCGAGGTACGACATTTCCGGCGAGCGCAGGAAGCCGAAGCCGTCCGGCAGCACTTCGAGCGTACCGTCGCCGAAGATCGTCTCTCCCGTCTTGGCGCGCTTTTTGAGAATGGCAAACATCAACTCCTGCTTGCGCAGGCGGTTCGCGTTTTCGATCTCCAGGCCGTTGGCCATTTCGATCAGTTCGGACACGTGCAGAGACTTGAGCTCGGATAAATGCATACGGAGAACCCGCCAGGGAGGAGAAGCGACGAAAGAAAATAAGGGAGGAGGGCGAGCGGAGGCGCTCAGAGACTTAAATGCGTCTTGTCGACGTTTTTTAATTCTAGCATAGGCCGATTCGCGCTTGAGCGAGCGATCGGCGGCTTGACGACGGACGTGTTGCCGACTGACAACACGTCCGTGGAACTGCCGGTATTACAGGTGGCTGTCCAGGAAGGCGGTGAGCTGCGACTTCGACAGCGCGCCGACCTTCTGCGCGGCGGCCGCGCCGTTCTTGAACAGGATCAGCGTCGGGATGCCGCGCACGCCGAACTTCGCGGGCGTGGCCTGGTTGTCGTCGACGTTGATCTTCGCGATCTGCAGCTTGTCGCCGTAGTCCTTCGCGACTTCGTCGAGGATCGGGGCGATCATCTTGCACGGGCCGCACCATTCGGCCCAGAAATCGACGAGTACGGGCTTGTCGGACTTGACGACGTCCTGTTCGAACGATGCGTCGCTGATGTGTTTGATCTGTTCGCTCATTGGGTCAATACCTCTTACGGTTCGGGGACTGCCTGCTTGCGCGTTGCGGCGTACCGGCCGCCGTAGGCTGCCGGCCGCTGCGGCAGGTCACTCCGCCTTCCGGAAGGGAGGGGGCGTAAGCGCTGCATGCCGCGGCTCGCGGGTCGTTCGGGCGTCATATTAGCCTAAATTGCTATCTGCTGCGGGCGGCGATAGTAGCCGCTACGCGAGTAGGGGTACGACGCGACGTTCGACCGTCGTGCCACGCAGGTGGAGGCCGGTCCGCAAATTACAAGGGGGTGGGCCGCATGCGGTGCGCGCGAACGGGCGATGCGCGGGTTTGCCCGGCGATATTCGCTTTGATGCGAACAAACGGTCGCATTCGTCCGGAAGCGGTGATAGAATATGCCGTGACGGGCCTCCTCGCATGGTGGGGCGGTGAACCTGGTCAGGTCGGGAACGAAGCAGCCACAATCGTTTTCCGCCAGTGCCGAGGGTTGGGCTCGTCACCTTCCTTCTCGCCCCGTTCGCAGGGCGTTTTTTATTTCTGCGTCACACTCCGTTCGACCTCCACCTTGCCCGTGTTCCGCACCGCTTCGCGTGTCGGCGCGACGCAGCGTTACTGATACAATTTCCCGATGACCTATCAAGTTCTCGCACGCAAGTGGCGTCCGAAGGATTTCGCTTCGCTCGTCGGCCAGGAGCACGTCGTCAGGGCGCTCACGCACGCGCTCGACGGCGGGCGTCTCCATCACGCCTATCTGTTTACCGGAACCCGCGGTGTCGGCAAGACGACGCTGTCGCGGATCTTCGCGAAGGCGCTCAACTGTGAAACCGGCGTCACGTCGCAGCCGTGCGGCGTGTGTCGCGCGTGTCGCGAGATCGACGAGGGCCGTTTCGTCGATTACGTCGAGATGGACGCGGCGAGCAACCGCGGCGTCGACGAAATGGCCGCGCTGCTCGAGCGCGCGGTGTACGCGCCCGTCGATGCGCGCTTCAAGGTCTACATGATCGACGAAGTGCACATGCTGACGAATCACGCGTTCAACGCGATGCTGAAGACGCTGGAAGAGCCGCCGCCGCACGTCAAGTTCATCCTCGCGACGACCGATCCGCAGAAAATCCCCGTCACCGTGCTGTCGCGCTGTCTGCAGTTCAACCTGAAGCAGATGCCGGCCGGGCACATCGTGTCGCATCTCGAGCGGATCCTCGGCGAAGAACGGCTCACGTTCGAGCCGCAGGCGCTGCGCCTGCTCGCGCGGGCCGCGCAGGGCAGCATGCGCGACGCGCTGTCGCTGACCGACCAGGCGATCGCCTATTCGGCGAACGAGGTGACCGAGTCGGCGGTGTCGGGCATGCTCGGCGCGCTCGACCAGACCTACATGGTGCGCCTGCTCGACGCGCTCGCGGCCGGCAACGGCCCGGAAATCCTCGCGATTGCCGACGAGATGTCGCTGCGCAGCCTGTCGTTCTCGACCGCGCTGCAGGATCTCGCGAGCCTGCTGCACCGGATCGCGTGGGCGCAGTTCGCGCCGGGCTCGGTGCTCGACGAATGGCCGGAAGCAGCCGACCTGCGCCGGTTTGCTGAGACGCTGAGCCCCGAGCAGGTGCAGTTGTTCTATCAGATCGCGACGGTCGGGCGCGCCGAACTCGGCCTGGCGCCGGACGAATACGCCGGTTTCACGATGACGCTGCTGCGGATGCTCGCGTTCGAGCCGGCCGTCGGCGCCGGCAGCGCACCGGGCGGTCAGCCGTCCGTGCCGCCGCGTGCGGTGCCGGCCCCGCGTGCTACGGCGGCACCGGCCGCCGCCGCGGCGAAGCCGGTATCGGCCGCGCCGGCAAGCGCAGCGCGCCCGCCA
>NZ_JAKWFH010000089.1:0-17944 GCF_029522185.1 Burkholderia sp. IO2
CGCGCGTCGCGCCCGGCCGCGCCGGGCCGTCTTGCCCGCCGGCTCGCCGGCGCGGTCCTGCTGTCGGCACTGCTGCCGCTGCCCGCGCTGGCCGACACCGACGCCGATGCGGCGCCCGCGGCGCAGCGCGCGTCGCGCCGCGCGTTCGACATTCCGGCCGGCCCGCTCGAAGCGGTGCTGAACCGGTTCGGCCGCGACGCGGGCATCCTGCTCGCGTTTCCGGCCGAGCTGACGGCGGGCCTGACGAGCGGCGGCGTGCACGGCCGGTTCGACGTCGACGGCGCGTTCGATCGCCTGCTGGCCGGCACGGGGCTCGTCGCGCTGCGCCAACCGGGCGGCGGCTACACGCTGATGCGCGCCGACGGTTCGGCGGCCGGGCCTGTCGCGGCCGGCGCCGCGCCGGCCGCCGAGTTGCCGACGATCAACGTGCGCTCCAGCGCATTGCGCGCCGAAAACTATCGCGCGCCGAAGGAGGCCGGCGTACTGCGCTCGGACATTCCGCTGCTCGACACCGCGCAGGCCGTCAACATCGTGCCCGCGCAGGTGCTGCGCGACCAGCGGCCGCGCAATCTCGACGACGCGCTCGGCAACGTGAGCGGCATCACGCAGGGCAACACGCTCGCGGGCACGCAGGACACGATCATGAAACGCGGCTTCGGCGGCAACCGCGACGGCTCGATCATGCAGAACGGCATGCCGCTCGTGCAGGGCCGCGCGTTCAACGCGGCGACCGACAGCGTCGAGGTGCTGAAGGGGCCGACGTCGCTGCTGTACGGGCTGATGGACCCGGGCGGCATCGTCAACGTCGTTACCAAGCAGCCGCAGCTCACGCGCTACAACGCGATCTCGCTCGGCGCGTCGACGTTCGGGCACGGCAAGAACGGCGGCAGCGCGACGTTCGACTCGACCGGGCCGGTAGGCGATTCGCGGCTCGCGTACCGGCTGATCGTCGACCAGTCGAACGAGCAGTACTGGCGCAACTTCGGCGAGTACCGGCAGACCTTCGTCGCACCGTCGCTCGCGTGGTACGGCCGCGATACGCAGGTCGCGGTGTCGTACCAGTACCGCAAGTTCCATTCGCCGTTCGATCGCGGCACCGCGCTCGATCCGCGCACCAATGCGCCGCTCGACATTCCCGCGCGGCGGCGCATAGACGAGCCGTTCAACAACATGGACGGCGAATCGCATCTCGCGCAACTGAGCGTCGATCACCAGTTCAACGCGGACTGGAGCGCGCATGCCGGCTACAGCTACAACCGCGAGACCTACGATGCGAACCAGTTGCGCACGACCGGCGTCGATCCGGTGAAGGGCACGATGACGCGCAGCAACGATGCGACGCACGGGTCGCTCAGCACCGACAGCTACGGGATCGGCTACGTGACCGGCAAGCTGTCGCTCGCGGGGATGCGGCACGACGTGCAGGTCGGCTTCGATACCGAATACCGCCGCATCTATCGCAAGGACATGCTGCGCCAGGCCGTGAAGACGCCGTTCAGCTATGTCGACCCGGTGTACGGGCTGCTGCCGCCGTCGAGCACGGTGTCCGCGAGCGACAGCGACCAGACCGACACGCTGCACGATGCGTCCGCATTCTTCCAGGACACCGTCCACCTGACCGATAAGTGGATCGTGTCGGGCGGCATCCGCTACATCACGTACAACCAGGTCGCGGGGCGCGGCCGGCCATTTACCGCGAACACCGATCTCAGCGACTCGAAGTGGTTGCCGCGCGCGGGCGTCGTCTACAAGTGGACCGATTCGTTCTCGCTGTACGGCAGCTATTCGCAATCGCTGAAGCCGTCGTCGTCGATCGCGCCGATGACGGGCTACATCATCGACGGCGCGACGCCGCCCGAGGAAGCGACCGCGTGGGAAGTGGGCGGCAAGCTCGACTTGGCCGGCGGGATAACCGGCACGCTCGCGCTGTTCAACATCGACAAGAAGAACGTGCTGGTGTCGCAGTACAACGACGCGACGAAGCTGACCGACTGGCGCACGTCGGGCAAGGCGCGCTCGCGCGGCGTCGAGCTCGACGTCTCCGGCAAGCTCGGCGAACGCGTGAACGTGATCGCGAGCTACGCGTACATCGACGCGAAGACGACCGAGGATCCGCTGTACGCGGGCAACCAGCTGTGGAACGTCGCGCGTCACACCGCGTCGTTCGCGGCGGTCTACGACTTCGGCACGGTGGCGGGCGGCGACGACCTGCGCCTCGGCGCGGACGTGCGTTACGTAGGTGCGCGCCCCGGCGATTCGGCGAACAGCTTCACGCTGCCGTCGTACGTGCTCGCCGATGCGTTCGCGACCTACGACACGCGGATCGGCAAGCAGAAGCTGTCGTTCCAGCTCAACGTGAAGAACCTGTTCAACCGCACGTACTACCCGTCGAGCGCGAACCGCTATTTCGTCGCGGTCGGCGACGCGCGCCAGGTGTCGCTGCTGACCACGCTGCAGTTCTGACCATGCAATCGCCGCGCGGCCGTGACGTCGGCGCGCGGCTTCGGAGAAGATTCAGATGAAGCTGAAGATGAAGAACAGCGCGCGCCGCCGCCTGTTGCGCGCGATCGCGGGCTCGGTGCTTGCGCTGGGCGCGGGCCTCGCCGCCGGCGTATCGGCGCCCGCATTCGCCGCCGATGCGCCGCCGGCCGTGACGCGCGTCGCGATGCTCGTGCAACTGCACGGCCCGAACCTGAAGGTCGACGAACGCATCGGCCAGCATCTCGGCGAACGCGGTTACACGGTGCGCCTGATCGACGAGGCGGCCACGCCCGATGCGGCGCGCGACGCCGATCTGGTCGTGATCTCGTCGACGGTCTCGTCGAAGAACGTGCGGCCCGGCTGGCGCACGCTCGACAAGCCGCTCGTGACGTGGGAAAACGACCTGCTCGACGATCTCGCGATGACGGGCAAGCGGCACGACGTGGACTTCGGCGAAACGGGCAAGGAGCGCTACCTGTGGCTCGTCAATGCACCGCATCCGATCGCGGCCGGGCTGCCGGCCGGCGCGACGAACGCGTACGGCAAGCAGGCGCCGATGAGCTGGGGCAAGCCGGGGCTCGGCGCGATCACGATCGCGACCGTGTACGGGCAGCCCGACAAGGCCGCGATCTTCGCGTACGAGAAGGGCGCGACGATGGACTACGAAACGCTCGCGCCGGCGCGTCGCGTGATGTTCTTTCTCGACAACGACACGTTCACGAACCTGTCGCCGGCTGGCGTCGCGCTGTTCGACGCGGCGGTGGACTGGGCGGCTGGGCGGCGCTGAGCCGCCACGTGTCGATCACGCGGCCGGCCGCGGCGCGCGCCGCCGCGATGCCGCCTCGATCAGTTGCGCGAGCGTTTGCGCGGGTTCCGACATCGTGCGCCGCGCGCGATGCACGAGCCCGATGTCGCGATGGAACGTGTGATGCCCGAGGTCGATCGCGCGCACGCCGGCCGGCCAGCGGCGATACACGGCGGTTTGCGGCACGATCGCGACGCCGACGCCGTGCTCGACCAGCTTGACGATCGCGTCGAGCTCGTCGAGTTCGCAGGTGTCACGCACCGCGATGTGCATCTTGCGCAGAAAGCGGTCGACCTGGCGACCGCCGAACGACGCGCGGTCGTAGCGCACGAACGGCTCGTTCGCGAGCAGCGCGGCCCAGTCCTTGCCCTTCGCGCCGCGCGGCACGATCAGCCGGAACGGTTCCTGCGCGAGCGTCGTCCAGTGCAGGTCGCTCTGCAGCGCGAACGGCGGGCGGATGATCGCGGCCATGTCGAGCTCGCCCGCGTCGACCCGGTTGACCAGCTCGATCGACAGCCCCGGGATCACGCGCGTGCGGCACGCGGGGTGCCGGCGATGGAAGTCGGCCAGCGCGGCCGGCAGCAGCGCGCTCTGCACCGACGCGATCGCGCCGATCGTCACGCGCACGGCGGCAGGCGAGCCGGGTGCGGTCGAGCTGAGGTTCTCGTACAGGCCGATCAGCGCCTGCGCCTGGTCGAGCACGTGATGGCCGCGCTCGTTGAGCCGCGCCGAGCGCCCTTGCCGGTCGAACAGCGCGAAGCCGAGCTCGGCCTCGAGGCGCTGCATCTGCGCGCTGACGGCCGCCTGCGTGAGCCCGATACGATTGCCGGCCGCGGCGAAGGTGCCTTCCCGGGCGACGGCGACGAGGGTTTTCAGTTCGCGGATCATTCATCGATTCCATTTGTGAATCGCAAAACTATATATTGATTTAATTTTTGCTCGGCCTTGTCTACCATGATGCCGTCCTCGCGCCACGCGAGCGTTTCTTCACGAGGCCATCATGAGTCTTTCCCCGTTTCACCTGGCGATTCCCGTCTACGACCTGCCGGCCGCGCGCGATTTCTACGGCCGCGTGTTCGGGCTGGAAGAGGGGCGCTCGAGTGCGCAGTGGGTCGATTTCAACTTTTACGGGCATCAGCTCGTGATTCACGAGCATCCGAAAACGGCGTCGCAGGAAGGCGCGCATACGAATGCGGTCGACGGCCACGACGTGCCGGTGCCGCATTTCGGGATCGTGCTCGACTGGCCGAGCTGGGAAGCGCTGGCCGAGCGGCTGCGCGGGTTCGGCGTGACGTTCGTGATCGAGCCGTACGTGCGGTTCCAGGGGCAGGTCGGCGAACAGGCGACGATGTTCCTGTTCGATCCGTGCGGCAATGCACTCGAATTCAAGGCGTTTCGCGACATCGGGCAGTTGTTCGCGAAGTGACCGGCGGCGGCGCCAGCGCCGATTGACGTTGGGTGCGAGAATGCGGCCTTCGGCCCGGCCGCGCGCAGATGCGACGGCCGGCACCGCGCCGCACGGTATGGGTCCGTGCGCATCGTTTTCCAAGGAACCCGTATGGACAGTCACATCGCGCCGGTGGCGCTGAACAAGGCCTACCGTCTCCTCAATCACGGCCCGACCGTGCTCGTGTCGGCCCGCCACGACGGCGTCGACAACGTGATGGCCGCCGCGTGGGCGTGCGCGCTCGACTTCCTGCCGCCGAAGCTGACGGTCGTGCTCGACAAATCCGCGAAGACGCGCGAGCTCGTCGAGCGCAGCGGCACGTTCGTGATCCAGGTGCCGACAGCCGCGCAACTGCAACTCACGCATGCGGTCGGCAGCCACAGCCTCGCGGAGCGCCCCGACAAGCTGCGCGAAGCGGGCGTCACGCTGTTCGACGTCGACGGCCACGACCTGCCGTTCGTCGCCGGCTGCTCGGGCTGGCTCGCATGCAGGCTGATTCCGGAGCCGCACAACCAGCAGACCTACGACCTGTTCATCGGCGAGGTGGTGGCTGCGTGGTCCGACACGCGCGTGTTCCGCGACGGCCACTGGTATTTCGAGTCGGCCGATCCCGCGCTGCGCAGCCTGCACTACATCGCGGGCGGCAATTTCTATGCGATCGGCGAATCGCTGCACGTCGATCCGGACGCGCAGTAAGCGCCGGACGACGACCTTTCCTGCCTCGGGGCGCGCGGCTTACGCGCGCTTTTTCAATTCCGCCAGCATGAGGTCGGCGAACGCCTGCGCGACACGCGGCAGTGTGCGCCCGCGCTTCGCGACGAGCGCGATCGGCCGCACGAACGCCGGATCGTCGATCGGCTTCGCGACCAGGTCGGGTTCGGCGCGCACCTCGCGGGCGGTCGCGGGCAGGATCGTCACGCCGAGGCCGCCGCGCACCATCGCGACGGCCGTCATCATGTAGGTCGGCTCGCACGCGATGTCGGGCGTGCAGCCGGCCGCTTGCAGCGCGGCATCGACGACGCTGCGCACGCTCGTGCCCTGCGCGGTGAGCACGAGCGGCACGCCGGCGACGTCGGCGGTGGCGACGCGGCGCTTGCGCGCGAGCGGATGATTTTTCGGGCACACGGCGACGAGCCGGTCGGCGCCCGCATACAGCACCTCCAGCGACGCATCGAACGTATCGCCGCCGGTCAGCCCGAGATCGGCTTCCTCGTTGCGCACCAGCGCGGTGACGAGGCTCGCGACGCCGTCGCGGATCTCGAAGCCCGCGCGCGGCACGTCGCGCCGGAACGACTGGATCAGCTCCGGCAGCACGCTGGACGCGAAGGTCGGCAGGCACGCGAGCCGCACCGTGCCGCTCGTGCCTTCGCCAAGCGCGCGCGCATCGCGCAGCACGCGTTCCATGTCGTCGAGCGAGCGCTGCAACAGCGGCAGCAACTCGCGCCCGGTCTGCGTGAGCGCGACGCTGCGACTGTTGCGGTCGAACAGGCGCGCGCCGACGATGTCCTCGAGCCGGCGGATCTGCACGGTCAGCGCCGGCTGCGACAGATGCAGCCGCGCGGCGGCGCGCGTGAAGTTGCCGGCGTGCGCGACGGTGACGAACGCGCGAATGTCGCGGAGATTCAGATCCATAACGATTCGTGATTGCTGCGATCAAATCATTTCAATTGTGCTATCGCTGCGCCGACCTTACGCTCGTCTCCAACAAAAGACAAGGTAGGAGACACGGATGCTGCCGTTACTCGGGCTTGGCACGATCGTCGTGCTGCTGGCCGCGATTCTGTCGAAGCGGATGTCGCCGCTCGTCGCGCTGATCGTCGTGCCGATCGCCGCATCGCTGCTCGGCGGCTTCGGGCTGCACACCAGCAAGTTCGTCATCGACGGGCTGAAGGGGCTCGCGCCCGTGGTCGGGATGTTCGTGTTCGCGATCCTCTATTTTGGGACGATCACCGACGCCGGCACGCTCGACCCGATCATCGACCGGATCCTGCGCGCGGTCGGCACGCGGCCGACGCGCATCGTGATGGGCACGACGCTGCTCGCGCTGCTGATTCACCTCGACGGCTCGGGCGCCGTCTGCTTTCTCGTGACGATTCCGGCCGTGCTGCCGCTGTACGACCGGCTGAAGATGGACCGGCGCGTGCTGGCCGCCGCCGTGTCGATGGCCGCCGGCATCAACTTCCTGCCGTGGACCGGGCCGATGATCCGGGCGTCCGCGTCGCTGCACCTGCCGGTGTCGGCGCTGTTCAATCCGCTGATTCCGGTGCAGGCGATCGGGCTCGTGTTCGTGTTCGGCGTCGCGTACTGGCTCGGGCGGCGCGAGGAGAAGCGGCTCGGCCTGTCGCGCGACGACGCGTCGATTCCGCTGCCCAAGCGCGAACTGACGGCCGACGAGCAGGCGTTGCGCCGGCCGCACCTGTTCTGGTTCAACCTCGTGCTGACGCTCGTCGTGCTCGGCACGATGGTCGTGATGGGCGAGAAGATTCCGCCCGCGATCATGTTCATGGTCGGGCTGTGCATCGCGCTGATGGTGAATTACCCCGACGTCGACATGCAGCGAAAGCGCATTGACGCGCATGCGCGTGCCGCGCTGATGATGGCCGGCATCCTGCTCGCGGCCGGCGTGTTCACCGGCATCATGCAGGGCAGCGGGATGCTGAAGGCGATGGCGCAGGCGGCGGTCGGCTTCGTGCCGCCGTCGATGGCCGGCCACATTCCGGTGGCGCTCGGCCTCGCGTCGATGCCGCTCAGCATGCTGTTCGATCCCGATTCGTTCTACTTCGGCGTGCTGCCCGTGATCGCGGAAGTGGCCGGCCAGCTCGGCGTGCCGGCCGTGCAGGTCGGACAGGCGGCGTTGCTCGGCCAGATGACGACGGGCTTTCCGGTCAGCCCGCTCACGCCCGCGACGTTCCTCGTCGTCGGCCTGTGCGGGATCGAGCTGGCCGAGCATCAGAAATTCACGTTTCCGCTGTTGTTCGGCGCGTCGATCGTGATGACGATCGCGTGCGTCGTGCTCGGCGTCTTTTGATTCTTCCCGGCGGGCGTTTCGCCGGACGACGGTACGGACATGACAGCAAAGCAACCTGAACGGCGCGTGCGCATCGGCGCGGGCGCCGGCTACTCGGGCGACCGGATCGAGCCCGCAGTCGAACTGGCCGAACACGGGCAGCTCGACTACCTGGTCTTCGAATGCCTGGCCGAGCGCACGATCGCGATCGCGCAGCAGGCGCGGCGCAACGACCCGGCGCTCGGCTACGATCCGCTGCTCGATGCGCGGATGCACGCGGTGCTGCCGGTCGCGGCGGCCCGGCGCGTGCGCATCGTGTCGAACATGGGCGCGGCGAACCCGCGCGCGGCCGCACGGCGTACCGCGCAGATCGCGCAGTCGCTCGGCATCGCGGGGCTGAAAGTCGCGGCGGTCGAAGGCGACGACGTGCTCGACGTCGTGCTGCGCGGGGCGTTCCGCTTCGAGGAATCGGGCGACGCAGTCGCCGCGTATCGCGACCGCATCGTGTCCGCGAACGCGTATCTGGGCGCCGCGCCGATCGTCGACGCACTCGCGGCCGGCGCGGACGTCGTGCTGACCGGGCGCGTCGCCGATCCGTCGCTGTTCGCCGCGCCGCTGATCCATGCGTTCGGCTGGCGGATGGACGACTGGGACCGGCTCGGGCAGGCGACCGTCGTCGGCCATCTGCTCGAATGCGCGGGGCAGGTGACGGGCGGCTATTTCGCCGATCCCGGCTACAAGGACGTGCCGAATCTGGCGCGGCTCGGGTTCCCGATCGGCGAGGTCGCGGCCGACGGCGCGGTCGTGATCACGAAGGTGCCGCATGCGGGCGGCCGCGTGAGCGCGGCGACCTGCAAGGAACAGCTGCTCTACGAGATTCACGACCCGGCACGGTATCTGCAACCCGACGTCGTGGCCGATTTCACGCGCGTGGCGGTCGCCGAGGAAGCGGCCGATCGCGTGCGCGTGACGGGCGGGCGCGGCACCGCGCGGCCCGATACGCTGAAGGTGTCGGTCGCGTATGTCGACGGCTGGATCGGCGAAGGCCAGATCTCGTACGGCGGCCCCGGCGCGCTCGCCCGGGCGCGTCTGGCGCTCGACATCGTTCGAGAGCGGCTCGCGCTGACCGGCGTCGCGGCGAGCGAGCTGCGCTTCGACCTGATCGGCGTCGATGCGCTGTATGGCGACGCGACGCCGGCCGTGCGCGGCGAGCCGGCCGAGGTGCGCGTGCGGGTGGCCGGCCGCGCGGCGAACGCCGCCGAAGCCGCGCGGATCGGCAACGAAGTCGAGACGCTCTATACGAACGGACCGGCCGGCGGCGGCGGCGCGTTCAAGTCGACGCGCGAGGTGATCGCCGTGCAGTCGGTGCTGCTGCCGCGCGCGGCCGTGACGCCGTCGTTTTCATTCATGGAGGCCTGATGCAACTGCGTGAACTCGCGCATGCGCGCACCGGCGACAAGGGCAATACGCTGAACGTGTCGATCATCTGCCGCGATCCGCGTCATTACGACCATCTGCGCATGCATCTGGATGCGGAAACGGTGAAGGGATGGCTCGCGGGCATCGTGCACGGCGACGTCGTGCGCTACGAACTGCCGGCGCTCGGCGCGTTCAACTTCGTGCTGCGCGATGCGCTCGGCGGCGGCGTGACGCGCTCGCTCGCGCTCGACGCGCACGGCAAGTCGGTCAGTTCGGCGCTGCTCGCGATCGAGGTGCCCGATCCGGCGTGACGACGGCGTCGCGGCCCGGACGCGGCAGGGCGCTTACGGAATCAGCAGTTCGCGACGGCCGTCCGCGTGCGCGATGCGCTCGCCGGCGATCTGCAGGCGCTGATCCCGACGATAGTCGTACACCGCCCGCGACGCGGCGAGCTGATCGAAATCGAGTTCGATCGCGTGCCGCGATTCGGTGTTGCCGGCTTCGAAGATCAGGTTGCCGAACGGGTCGACCGCGAGGCTGCCGCCGGCGAACACGACGTCGTGGCTGCCGCCGCCGACGCGGTTGGCGACCGCCGCGAACACCTGGTTCTCCATCGCGCGCGCCGTCACCGACGTGCGGTGGACGTTGCGGTACGGCTCCATGTTGCCGTCGGTCACGAGGATCAGATGCGCGCCGAGCGCGGCGAGCGCGCGGCCGGTTTCCGGGAATTCGCTGTCGTAGCAGATCAGCAGGCCGATCCGCACGCCGCGCCATTCGACCGTCGCGTAGCGGTCGCCGGGCAGCACGACGCCGTGCTCGCCGACCCACAGGTGCGTCTTGCGGTAGCGCAGCGCGATGCCGTTCGGCGTGACGAACACGGTCGTGTTGTAGAAGCGGCCGCCATCGTTCTCGATCAGCCCGACCACGACCGCGACGTCGCGCGCGCGGGCGGCCGCGATCACCGCACCGACGCTCGGGCCGTCGAGCGGCTCGGCGACTTCGGCGAGATTCGACGGATCGAGGAAGCCGGTGAGCTGCGCTTCCGGGAACATCACGAGGTCGGTGCCGGGGGCGCAGGTTGCGATCGCTTCGAGCGTGCGCCGCAGGTTGGTGGGCGTGTCGCCGTCGCGGCCGGCGAGCTGCACGATGTCGAGCTTCAGCTTCATGGGTGGTTTCGGGGGCAGTGGCCCGTCGCGACAGGCGGCGGAGCGGTTGGAACGAGGTCCTAGTATGCGCCGAACCCTGTCGTTGCCCATCCCGCCGACGTGCTAACCCGTTGGGGGTATTGATCTCGTGAACGACGTGCGGGCAGCCATGAAAAAAACGCCGACCCTTCGGAAAGGGTCGGCGAACAGGTCCTGACTGACGAGGAGGTGCCATCAGAACCCAGGCCAGCGTCTGCCGCCCGTTTCGTGTCGAACGGGCAGACCGGATCGGATCGCGCAAGGATAGGGGCGTGCCGTTCGTTTGCACAGAAGGCGCAGCCGATAGCGCGTATCGGCGGTACGGGAGGGGCGCAATGCGGGCCGCGAACGCGTCACGCCGCCCGATCGTCACGTATCGGTCTGCGCCTTCAGGAACAGCGCAAACAGTTCAGACTGCGAATTG
The DNA here is from genome assembly GCF_029522185.1 of Burkholderia sp. IO2. Classification (NCBI taxonomy): domain Bacteria; kingdom Pseudomonadati; phylum Pseudomonadota; class Betaproteobacteria; order Burkholderiales; family Burkholderiaceae; genus Burkholderia; species Burkholderia sp. IO2. The sequence goes on from NZ_JAKWFH010000089.1 coordinate 10,768, forward strand.
ATCGCGAGCTTCGCGTAGATGTTGCGCCGGTGCACCTTGACCGTTTCGGCCGAGATGTCCAGCTTGCTCGCGACTTCCTTGTTCGAGCGTCCGCTCAGGATCAGCCGGATCACGTCGAGCTCGCGCGCGGTGAGCGGCGTGCCGAGCCGTGCCATCGCGTGCTCGAAGCCGTTCCCGGCATCGGCGCCGGGCCGGCGCGACGGAGCCGGTTCGGCCAGCATGGGCTCGTATGCGAGGCGCTGGCGCATCAGCGCGGCGACCCACGGCCGTACCAGGTCGAGCAGTGCCACGTGTTCGGGGCTGAAGCGCCGCTTGCTGCCGAGCGACAGGCACAGCGTGCGCGTGTCATGGAGCACGACGTTGAACTGCACCTCGTCCTCGACGACGTTGTGCGTGAAATAGCGCGTGTAGTACTCGGTGTCGCGAAAGCACTCGGGCGCGACGTCGGACAGCCGGAACAGGCCGCTCGTCGGCGCGTCGCGGTTCGCGATGTAGAACGGGTCCAGCAGGTACAGTCCCTGCACGTAGTCGCGGAACAGCGGATCGGGGCCGCCGCCTTCGTACGCGCATTCGGCGAACACCTGCGGGCGGCCGTCGCCGAACGTCAGCGCGACCCAGCTGTCGACCGCGACGTATTCCTCGATCAGCCGGATCAGCGACAGCCAGAAACCGGGCTGGTCGAGCGTCTCGATGAGCCGCCCGACCGAGCGGTGCCAGGCGACGTCCTGCAAGGTCAGGTTCATGCGGGTGTCCATGTCGGGGGGGCGGCCGTACGGCGCGTGCGGCGCCGCGCCGTGCGTGGACGCGACGGCCTCGCCGGCCGATTCCCGCGCGCATCGTACGGAGCCTGGAGTGAAGAACGAGATCGTAACGCCGGCCGACGCGATTGGCGAGGCCGTGCGGCGTGGCCGGTGCGCGGCACCGGCATCGCGCCACGGCAACCGTGATCGTGCACACTTGCAACTTTCCGCAACGTTTCTTTCCGACCAGAACGAACCTCGTCATGACCGTCCCGCACCGGAACACACGTCTCGAGCCGCTCGCGGCTTCGCTCGCCGCACTTGGCGCACTCGCGGTACTCACGGCGCTCTCCGCGCCGTCGCCCGTTCATGCGGCCGAGCCGGTCCGGCTTGACCGTTCGTTGAAGACCTTCGTCCACGACACGTACGGCAACTGGCGTGCCGACCGCAAGGGTTGGCAGGCAGACGGCGACGATTTCATCTATGCGCCGTGCGGTTCGCTGCGCGTCGCGACCGCGGACGGCCCGCGCACGCTGCTCGCGATGTGCGGCGAGACCGAGGCTGCGGTACAGAACGGAATGCCGGGCATGGATTCGGACGCTTCGACCGGCGCGATCGATTTGTACGTGCTGAAGCCGACGGCCGGCGGCAAGACGCTCGAGCCGATCGTGAAGAAGACGCAGATCGCGTCGGGCCAGCGCGGCGAGCCCGGCACGGTGCGCATCGAGCGGCTCGGGCCGCACCTGTTCGGGTTCGTCATCGGCGAAGGGGACATGCGGCAAGGCTATACGCAAACCTTCCGGTCGATCTGGCTGCCGTACGGCAATGCGCTGGTGCTGGCGGCGGCGCGCATCGACGAGGCGCTCGACAATGCCGAATCGAGCGAATGTGCGAATGCGCGGGCGCGTTGCGAGGAACGGCGCTTCGAGATCGCGCCGGACCTGACCGGCGCCGGCGACGTCTATCCGCTGACGGTCACGGAAACGGGCACGCGCGGCGGCAAGGCCATCCACGCGCGCCATACGGTGAAGTTCGACGCGGCACGGGGCCGCTACGTCGTGCCGAAGGCATTGCGCGAAGGATACTGATGCTTCTCGCAGGCACGGGCGGCATGGCGCCGCCCGCGCCTCACACGTACAGATAGCGCACGAGGTGGAAGAACACCGGCGCGGCGAAGCAGATCGAATCGACGCGATCGAGCATCCCGCCGTGGCCGGCGATCATCGAGCCCCAGTCCTTCGTGCCGAGCGAACGCTTGACGGCCGACAGCACGAGCCCGCCGACGAAGCCCGCGATCACGATCGCGAGCGAGATCCCGAACGCCGCGCCGAAGCTGAACGGCGTCACGCGATACAGCGAGGCGCCGCACAGCGTGGCCAGCAGGCCGCCGCCGACGAAGCCCTCGATCGTCTTCGACGGCGACAGCTGCGGCGCGATCTTGCGGCGTCCGAACAGCTTGCCGACCACGTATTGCAGCACGTCGCTGATCTGCACGACGAACAGGAAGAAGAACAGCAGCAGCGCGTTCTGCCCGGCGTAGCGCGGGATGTCGAGAATCAGCACGGCCGGCGCGTGGCTCAGCCCGTACACGCACACCATCAGCGCCCAGTTGATCTTCGCGTTGCGGCTCAGGAATTCGCGCGTGTCCTGCGTGAGCGCCGACACGAGCGACATCGCGAAGAACAGGTGCACCGGCACGAAGATCGAGTACATCCCGTACCAGTTGATGCCGAGTAGCAGGTACTGCACGGGGATCGCGACGAAGAACGCGATGAAGAGCGTCGTGTGGTCGCTCGCGGTGGTCGGCGTGAGCGTGATGAATTCGCGCAGCGTCAGGTACGACAGCAGCGCGAACACCAGATACGTGACGTTGTTGCCGAGGCCGATCGCGACGGCCATGATCGCGATCATCGCCCACCACGCGCGGATGCGCTGGTTCAGGTTGACGATGGTCGCGCTCGTGCCGCCGCTGCGCGCGCCGAGGATCGCGCCGATCACGGTCGCGACGACGAGCACGCCCGTGACGCCCGCGACCAGTTCCCAGAAGAGGGTTCGCATGGTTGATGTCCGGAAAAGGAAGAAGGGGGCGCCGCGTTCAGCCGGCGGGCCGCTGCGGCGGCGCGAGCGCGATGACCGCGTCGCGCATGCGGGCGAGGAACGTCGGCTTGTCTTCCTGAGCGCCGAGCGCTTCGTTCGCGCCGAAATGCACCTTGCAGATCAGCGGCACGGGCCAGATCGCGCCCTTCGGCATGATGCGCTGCAGGTTCTCGAGATAGACGGGCGCGAGCGCCACGTCCGGGAACTCGGTCGCGAGATGGAACAGCCCGCTCTTGAACGGCTGCGGCAATACGTCGGCGCCGCGCGTGCCTTCCGGGAAGATGATGATCGAGTGACCCTGCCGCAGCGCGTCGCGCACCGGATCGAGCGGGTCGCCCCCGGATTCGCGATGACGGTCGATCAGCACGACGTTCAGCAGCTTCTGCGCGATGTGGCGCTTCAGGTCGCTGCTGTCCCAGTAATCGCGCGCGGCGACCGGCCGCACGACCGCACGCACGTCGCGCGGCAGCGCGGCGAGGATCGCGAGCGTGTCGATGTGGCTCGTATGGTTCGAGAAGTAGATCTTCTGCGTCGGGGACGGCGGCGCCTGATGCCAGACCGGATACGCGCCGGCGACGAGCCGCACGATGGACAGCAGGAAATCGCGCTGCCAGACGTTGAGGATGTTCATCGGCGCGCTGCCTCCTGCGTGCATGCCCGGCCCGCTGCGCATGCGCGGCGGGCGGAACCCCGGAATGCCGGCGCGGCAGGATGCGCGCCGGACGGCTCTTGTTTAAATTTTTTCAAATTCGTGGCTGCCTGTCGCAGGTCCGCGATAATCGGACGATTCGCCGTCGCACGCTGTTGCGTCGCGGCGAATGCGCCGGTCGGCGGCGTGATAATCGGCTGTTGCACGAGTGCCCGTCTGCAGTTCGAATCGATCTCGCTGCGCTCGGGCCAGCGGATTATCGCGAGTTTCGCCAAAAAACGCCAGATTGGCGCCGCGCGGCCGGCCGGCCGCATGCTTGACGCATCGGGGCGGCTCGGCGACGATGAGGGCCGTTCCAGCCAGGCCGGCCAAGGCCGTTTCGCCGCCCGGGGCATCGCGGCGGGAAATGCATCCGACCGTGCCGCACGAATAAAACGAATACGAAACGATGAGCCTCTACGCACTCAAACCCAAATTCCAGAATCGTCTGCGCCCGTTCGCGAATTCGCTCGCCGAACGCGGCGTCACGGCCAACCAGGTCACGCTGTTCGCGGCCGGCGGCTCGATCGTCGTCGGCGCGCTCGCCGGGCTCGGCGTGTTCGCCCGCGCGCTGTTCCTGCTGATTCCGCTGTGGCTGTTCGCGCGGATGGCGCTCAATGCGATCGACGGGATGCTCGCGCGCGAGCACGGGCAGAAGAGCACGCTCGGCGCGTACCTGAACGAGCTGGGCGACATCGTGTCCGATGTCGCGCTGGTGCTGCCGTTCCTCGCCATTCCCGCGTTCGCTCCGGCGGACGTCTGGCTGTTCGCGCTGACGGCGGTGATCGTCGAATGCGCGGGGCTGATCGGCCCGCTCGTCGGCGCGACGCGCCGCTACGACGGCCCGTTCGGCAAGAGCGACCGGGCGCTGGCACTCGGCGCGTTCGCGCTGTGGATCGGCTTCGGTTTGCCGGTCGGCAGCGTCGCCGCGTGGCTGTGGCGGCTGCTGATCGTGCTGTCGATCGTGACGGTGGTGCGGCGCGTCCAGGCCGGCATCGCCGAAGCGGGCGGCTGACGGCAGCCGACGCGAAAGCCGGACCGGCGCCGGAGGGCGGCGCCGCACACATTCGAATAACGAAACGAGAGAGATCGCATGAGCGCACGCACGGCCCGTGAGGCCGACTTCATCACGCACGACGGCGAAACGCTGTTCTATCGTCACTGGCCTGCCACAGGCGCGCGCTGCCGCGGCGCCATCGTGCTGCTGCACCGCGGCCACGAACATTCGGCGCGCGTCGCGCACCTCGTCGACGAGCTCGACCTGCCGGAGTTCGCCTTTTTTGCATGGGACGCACGCGGCCACGGCCGCTCGCCGGGCGCGCGCGGCTACAGCCCGAGCGCGGCCGCGTCGGTGCGCGACCTGCAGACCTTCGTCGAGCATATCCGCGACACGCACGGCATCGCGATCGAGGAGATGGCCGTGGTCGGCCAGAGCGTCGGCGCGGTGCTCGCGGCGACCTGGGCGCACGACTACGCGCCGCCGATCCGCGCGCTGGTCGTCGCGTCGCCGGCGTTCCACATCAAGCTCTACGTGCCGTTCGCGCGGCCCGGGCTGCGACTGATGCACAAGCTGCGCGGGCTGTTCTACGTGAACAGCTACGTGAAACCGAAATTCCTCACGCACGATCCCGAGCGAATCGCGAGCTACGCGTCCGATCCGCTGATCACGCGGCCGATCGCGGTCAACATGCTGCTCGACCTGCACGATACCGCGCAGCGGATCGTCGCCGACGCGGCCGCGATCACCGTGCCCACGCAACTGCTGATTTCGGGCGCCGACTGGGTCGTGCATCGCGGCCCGCAGGACCGCTTCTTCGAACGGCTCGGCTCGGCGCGCAAGGAGCGCATCGTGCTGCCGGGCTTCTATCACGACACGCTCGGCGAGCGCGACCGTGCGCAGGCGCTCGCGCCGCTGCGCGCATTCGTGCTGCGCGAATTCGATGCGCCGAGCCCGCGCGTGTCGCTCGTCGATGCCGACCGGCGCGGCGCGTTCCACGACGAATATGCGGCGCTCGGCCGGCCGCCGGCCAACGTGTTCGCGCGGGCGTACTGGGCGCTCACGCGCGCCGGCCTGAAAGCCGGCGGCGCGCTGTCGGACGGCATCGCGCTCGGGCTGCGGCTCGGCTTCGATTCGGGCTCGACGCTCGACTACGTGTACCGCAACCGCGCGCAGGGGCGGCTCGGCGTCGGCGCGCTGATCGACCGCACGTATCTCGATTCGCCCGGCTGGGTCGGCATCCGCCAGCGCAAGGTGCATCTGCAGGAACTGATCGGCGCGGCGATCGGCCGCCTGCGCGGGCACGGCTCGCCGGTGCGGATCGTCGACATCGCGGCCGGCCACGGGCGCTACGTGCTCGACGCGATCGCAATGGCCGCCGAGCGCGACGGCGCGGCGCCCGACGACATCACGCTGCGCGACTACAGCCCGCCGAACGTCGAAGCCGGGCGCGTGCTGATCGCGCAGCGCGGCCTCGAGCCGATCGCGCGCTTCGAGCGCGGCGACGCGTTCGACGAGGCGTCGCTCGCGACGCTCGAGCCGCGGCCGACGCTCGCGATCGTGTCGGGCCTGTACGAGCTGTTCGGCGAGAACGCGCTGATCGAGCGTTCGCTGCGCGGGCTCGCGCAGGCCGTGCCGCCGGGCGGCTATCTCGTCTATACGGGGCAGCCGTGGCATCCGCAGCTCGAATTCATCGCCCGCGCGCTGAACAACCACCGCGGCGAATCGACCTGGGTGATGCGACGCCGTTCGCAGGCCGAAATGGACGAGCTCGTCGCGCGGGCGGGCTTCCGCAAGCTCGACCAGCGGATCGACGAGATGGGCATCTTCACGGTGAGCCTCGCGCAGCGGGTCGACGCGTCATGAGCGCGCTCGGCGGCGGCGCGGGTGCGGGCGACGGGCTGACCGAGCCGGCGGCCGGCGCGCGCGACGCGTCGTTTGTGCTGCGCTTCGGCTGGCTCGCGGCGATGGGCGCGGTGTTCTTCTCGACCTACGGCTTCGCGAACTGGCTCGCGGCGCGCCGCGCCGCGGTGCCGACCTTCGCGTTCGGCTGGGAGCAGGCGATCCCGTTCGTGCCGTGGACGATCGTGCCGTACTGGTCGATCGACCTGCTGTATGCGCTGTCGTTCTTCTTCTGGACGCGCCGCGACGATCTGCTCGATCACGTGAAGCGGCTGCTGACCGTGCAGCTGGTGTCGGTCGCGTGTTTCATCGCGTGGCCGCTGCGCTTCGGCTTCGAGCGACCCGACGCGGGCGGCGTGGCCGGTGCGCTGTTCACGCTGCTGATGGGTTTCGACAAGCCGTTCAACCAGGCGCCGTCGTTGCATATCGGGTTGCTGGTCGTGCTGTGGGCCGTCTATGCGAAGCATCTGCGCGGCACGTTCGCCCGCGTCGTGCTGCATCTGTGGTTCGCGGCGATCGGCGTGTCGGTGCTGACGACCTACCAGCATCACGCGATCGACGTGCCGACCGGGGCGGCCGTCGGCTGTCTCGCACTGTTCCTGTTTCCGTTGCGCGATGCCGCGGGCCGACTGCCGGGCGCCGAGGCGTCGCCATCCGCGGCCGGCCGCGCGCTCGCGCGCCGCTACGCGTGCGGCGCCGCACTGGTCGCACTCGCGGCGCTGGCGTGCGTGCCGCGCGCGCCGGGCTGGGCGC